>JAKBHQ010000040.1 GCA_021836665.1 Thermoplasmata archaeon | reverse complement strand
TCCCGACACCGAGTCGGGCGTGGTGGGCGACATCGTCGAGTGTTACCCCTAAGCCCTTCGCTGCAAATAGTTCGTAAGCGGCCTTCAGTATCCGGTCGCGGTTCACTTCGGCATCCTTGCGCAACGCTCGCTCGGTGCGGTCTGGAACATCCTGGGTTGATAAAAGGCGATGCTTTATCATGCTTAACAAACTAGCTTAAAGTGGAGGGAATATCTCCAGATTGCTATATGTTGGTTTGATAAGTGGAGAAACAGTCTCCACATCCATAGGAGGATTTAGGTGGAGTCATCACTGGATTTCCCTAATAGCTCTGAGTTGACCCTCAGGCATGGGGCAAGCGAGGCTGAGAAATTGGCCCATCACATTTACAATCGACGCTGGTGGATACTGGCGGTAGTTGCGATCGCACAGTTGATGGTTGTTCTAGACGCAACAGTCGTCAACATTGCACTGCCTTCTGCGCAGAAGGCTCTAGCCTTTTCGACCGCTGATCGTCAGTGGATTGTTACTGGCTATGCGCTTTCGTTTGGAAGCCTTCTCCTCCTCGGAGGTCGAGTAGCCGACTATTTTGGTCGTAAGCGAGTATTCCTTGTTGGACTGATTGGATTTGCGGTAGCTTCTGCTATCGGGGGAGCCGCAACCGGTTTTCCAATGCTTGTCGCATCACGAGTCGTACAAGGGGCATTCGGCGCTCTTTTGGCTCCCGCTGCACTTTCTTTGCTAACTACTACTTTCAGCGACCCGAAGGAACGGGGTAAGGCTTTTGGAGTCTTTGGTGCGATCGCCGGCGGGGGAGCAGCGCTTGGGCTTCTTTTGGGCGGATTTCTGACGCAGTACCTTTCTTGGAGGTGGAGCCTCTATATAAACCTGGTGTTTGCGGTAGCAGCGACGATAGGTGGAGTTATCTTCTTACGCCATGACCCGGAACGCGACAAGGTAAAGCTGGACATACCCGGAGTGCTGGCTGGATCGATTTCCATGTTTTCTCTGGTATATGGCTTCTCGCATGCGGAAACTTCTGGCTGGCTGAACTCAATTACGTTAGTATTTCTGGCCCTAGGAGTCATTCTACTCGGTCTTTTTGTGCAAATTGAGACGAGGGCAACGCACCCACTCCTTCCAATGCGAGTGGTTCTCGACCGGACTCGTGGCGGGTCTTATATTGCTGTTTTCTTATCGGCCGTCGGAATGTTCGGCGTCTTTCTTTTCCTTACTTACTTCATGCAGTCGACACTGGGCTACTCTCCGGTCAGGACTGGGGTTGCTTTCTTGCCTATGATCGCGGTACTGGTACTGACCGCGTCGGTGGCCACTGCCGTACTGCTGCCGCGAATTGGTCCAAAGCCGATGGTGGTAGTGGGAATGCTAGTATCCGCATTTGGCCTCTTGCTTCTTACCCGGATTACAGTCCATGCCAGCTATCCCAGCGTCATTTTGCCTGCCCTCTTGGTTTTGGGACTTGGTCTCGGATCAGTTTTTGCACCGTCGATCAATGCTGCAACTGCGGGTGTTTCACCAGATGATGCGGGAGTTGCATCAGCGACGGTTAACACCGCTCAGCAGATAGGTGGATCGATAGGGACGGCTTTGCTCAACACTCTGGCTGCAACTACTGCGACGAACTTTTTGCTTCACAAAGTACCGTCACAGCTGCTTTTGGCCGAAGCCGGTGTCCATAGCTATATAACGGCATTTCGGTGGTCGGCCGTCGTCTTTGTGCTCGGAGCGCTTTCATCGCTTCTGTTGCTCAGGTGGGGAAAACAAGAAACTTCATCAGATGAGATGAACCTATTTGTAGGCTAGGCCGATCGGTTAAAAGCAGGTAGAAGTGGAGGAAATGACCGGATTTCGCTTCGGTCATTTCCTCAATATTTTAAGCAAACCTGGGCGATCAACATTTGACTGAACCCAAGTTGGTACTTGCATGGGCGTTTAAATGGTTGAGTCGACATTGGTTTGTCTGCTGCGAGGCACTCTTGTGGCTATTCGATGCCGAAGAATGCCGTTTTTAGGTTGTCGTCATTGGTAAAGTCGGCAACGCTACCCTCGAATCGAGTTCGACCGCCCTCGATCACACTGACCGTATCAGCTATTTTGAGAAAAGAGATGTTTTGCTCGGCTATAACGAGTGTCATTTGTCCTCGTAACTCAGCCAGTCTTTCGATGACCTCGGATACATAGCGCGGGGACAGCCCCGAGGATGGCTCATCCATCAGCAGTATCTTCGGCTGGGAGATGAGAGAACGGCCGATGCCTACTAGTTTTCTTTGCCCACCCGAGAGTCCGCCAGCGACGTAACCTCGTCTCTCCTTGAGCTCTGGAAATCGCTGGTAAACGCTGTCGATTTGCTCCCTAGTTTCACTTTTTTGTTTTGATAATCCGCCGAGTCGTAGATTCTCTTCGACGGTCAGTTCAGGAAAGATGCCCTTCTCGCTCATGTATCCGATACCGCGCTTGACTCTCGCGGTTACGGACATGTGGGCGATGTCGTGTCCTTCTAACTCTAGCAATCCTGACCAGAGGGGCAAAATGCCAACGATTACCTTTAGAAGCGTCGATTTGCCTGCTCCATTGGCACCTAGCACCACCTGTACCTCATTTGGGTTGACCTTCAAATCGAGATCCCAGAGCACCTGCATCGGCCCATAGCCGGAGGTCATCTGCTTAATTTCCAGCATCTGATTCTCCTCCAAGAAAGACCCTTTTGACCTCTTCATCGGCAAGGGCGTTTCGTAATGGTCCAGCGAATATTGTGCGACCGGCACTAAGGACCAGAACCGAAGCGACTACTTGCTCTAAAAACCCCATCAGATGTTCAACTACTATCAGGGCGATGCCGAGCGCCTGAAACTCCTTGAGCATCTCCGCTACCTCGTGCAGCTCGCCAGGAGTCAGTCCGGCCGCAAGTTCATCGACGAAAATGACCTTTGGCTCGAGTGCGACAGCTCTTGCTAGGTCGAGACGTTTTTGTTGCGCTGCAGTTAATTCAGAAATTGGATGGTTTGCGAATTCCCTTAA
Organism: Thermoplasmata archaeon; assembly: GCA_021836665.1. Next base: position 2,114 of record JAKBHQ010000040.1, on the reverse strand, counting down.
GTTGACGCGAGCTAAAACCTCTTCAATTGGAGCATGATTTCGGCTGTGTATGGATGACACCTTGACATTTTCATATACCGATAGATCCTTGAATGGTTTTGGAATTTGGAATGTCCGGTTGATGCCAGCCCTCGCTATCGAGTGTGGTCGGTGGCCGGTAATGTCAGTTCCTTCGAGGATAACTCTGCCAGATGCGGGTCGGTATAATCCGCAAACCGTATTTACGAGGGTCGTCTTTCCAGACCCATTCGGCCCTACCAAGCCGATGGCTTGACCCGGCACAATCTCAAGCGACACTTCACTTAGTGCTTTAAGTCCGCCGAAGACGGTGGTCAGGTTTTCTATCTTGAGTAGCGCTGGGGCATCAGTCATTTTTTTTCCTCTTACTGCGGAGCGTTTGCGCTATGAAATTCCAGAATCCGAGCAGTCCGCGTGGTGCAAAAAGAACTAGCAAGACAATCACCACTCCATAGATGAGCTGAAAATATTGTGGATTTGAGATGCCGATGGCGTTGTATACCGAATACAGAAGGATGGCACCGATGGTTGGGCCCCAAACTGAACCTATTCCGCCAAATAGGGCAAAGACGATTGCCAGAACTGAAAGGCTGGAATCGAAAACCGCCTGAGGGTAAAAGACGCTGGTCGCCCAACCGAAGATGCTTCCCGCCATTCCGGCAATTGCAGCGGAAATGAGCCAAGCGTAAAAGCGCTGCCTCGGTACGTTCACTCCTGCCATGGAAGCAGAATATGGATCATCCCTAATGGCCTTGAGAGTAAGCCCGAATCGCGAGCCACGTACATAGCTAACAGCAATAATGGAGATTGCGACTAATCCAATAGCGGAACCATATGCCATTCCCGAGGAATAATAGTTGGCAAGGTTGAGGCCATAAGGCCCGTTAGTTATCGATTGGAGCGACGGATTAGCGACAATTGTATATATGGCCTCACTGGCCGCAAGGGTGCCTATTGCAAAATATGCACCTCGAAGTCTAAACAACGGCAAAAGTATTGCCCCAACCAGTGCACCTCCCAACCCGCCAATGACTACCGCCACTACTGGAGGGAAGTTGTAGTCCAACATGACAAGGCCAGAGACATAGGCGCCTATTCCAAAAAAGCCGAAGTATCCAAATGGCAAGTAACCGGTGAAGCCATACATGATGTTCACACCCTGGGCGAGCGCGACATAAATTGCCATGTAGGTGAGAAGCAGCTCGTTTGAATAAACATGAATCGCCAGTGCGAAGGCGATCACCGGTACTAAGGTCGCGATGGCTGGGCTAACTAGTCTTTTTATCTTCGAGTCAGTACTTTGCATGGTGTTGATTTCCGTGGTGCTAGGCAATTCTTTGCTTTCTTCCAAACAGCCCTTGAGGCCGAGTCAGCATTGTCGCAATTACCAGTACATAGGGGACTAGATTTGACCAGCTGGGGACATAGACCTGCGCCAACTGGTAAAAGATTCCAAAGATTATTCCGGCAACTAGAGTTCCGATTGGGTTACCCAATGAACCGAAGACGATTATTGCAAATGCGGTAACTGTGATAGCTGGGCCTTCGGTTGGACTGACTCCACCGAATATGAAAACTCCCCATACACCGGCGCAAGCCGCCAAGGCGAAGCCGATTCCGAAATAAAGACCAGATATCCTCCGGGCGTTTATTCCAGCGACCGCTGCTTCGACGGAGTCAGAAATAACCGCTCTGACTTGCAAGCCGACGGAACTTCGGTACAGAAAAAGTAGAAAGATAGCCAATAACGGAATGGCGACTAAGGCAGATACCCACCAGTCTGCTGGATACGCCTGTCCGAACAGTTTTAGCGGGGCCGTCGGAATCGAATTGACCGGCAAAGACCTCTCTGCGTTTCCGAAAACCAGCGACGAAAGGGCTTCAATCACTTCCGAGAGCCCGAAAAATAGAATAAGAGACAGCATCTCAGGGTCAGAAGACTTCGCCAACCGGGGAGCGATCACTCGGTTTAGTAGATATCCGAGTACCACTGTTATTGGGACGACAATGACTGTAGAGATTATTGGTGAAATATTGTAGGTCTGATAAAGTTCCCAGGCGGCATATCCGCCGAGCATTATGATATCCCCGTGGGC
>JAKBHQ010000342.1 GCA_021836665.1 Thermoplasmata archaeon | reverse complement strand
GAGGAGGGGTATTCGCAATGATGAAGGATGCCTCTGCACCGATCTACGTCTTTGGGAAGCATTGGGGTGGACTGCGCATCGGTTATAAGGCGCACAGCGCCTGAGAGTTGAACCTTCAGGCACGTCTAGCGGTGGATCCGACCCAAAAGAGGCCTTCAGGCGAATCGTAACTTTGCGTAGCTCTTTTTGCGGCCACCAAAAAGGGAGCCTCGGCGCCGACATTCGTATCGATCAAAATTGAGACGCCAGAGGTCACTTTCGCTGGACCCTTGAAGGACTGGTCAAAAGTTCCAACACCTCAAAGAGCTTCTAGGCAGAATGTGACTTTGCCCTCTTCAGCACGTAGTAGGATGTATCCGAATTTCCCCGTCTCTCAAAATCATTTGAAATGTTGAGGGTCGTTTCAGATCCACCCAGAAACAGTATGCCGTCTGGAGCAAGCACTTTGGCCACTCGCGCTAGGATCTGAGTCTTTGCTTCCAGATCAAAGTAGATAAGGACATTTCTTAAGAAAACGATATCCATCGGGGGAAGGGGAGGCCAGGGCTTCGCCAGATTCATCACTTTTGCTTCGATGCCAACCTTCAACTCCTGCTTCACTTGCCATTCGCTACCAACCTTCTGGAAGTGTTTGACGAGCAACTGGACTGGCAATCCCCTATTGACCTCTAGCTGGCTAAAGCGACCTTGAATCGTGCGACTGACCATCTCTTGGGAAAGATCGGTACATAACAACCTGGTGTTCCAGCCGACAAGGTGCGGAAATGACTCCTTCAGGATCATCTGCAACGAATATGCCTCTTGTCCCGAGGAGCACGCAGCACTCCAAATGTACAGGCTCCGCTTCGAAGACCGCGCTCTAATCAATTCAGGAAGTACTTCGTTTCTCAATGCTTCAAACGGCTTGACGTCCCGGAAGAAGTAAGTCTCGTTGGTCGTCATGGCTTCGATAACTTCAGCGTGGAGCGCACCGAATGGCTCAAGCCGCAGCTTGTTAATTAATTCGCCCAGTGAAGGTAGTCCCAGCTTCTTCTGTATCGGCGATATGCGCGTGTCAACCAAGTAGTCCTTCTCCGGCGCCAACACGATTTCGGAGTTCTCCTTCAAGAAACGTGCAAAATATGCAAAATCAGCCTCAGAGAGTCGGTTCATGGCGATTCTGCCAATCGGTCGCTATAAGCAGACGAGGCCTGACAAAAAAACTCGGAGGGGAAACACCTTCTCGGTTTTATTCGGCGCGAGCCGCCTGACGGATGCCTGGTGCCGGCCATGAAAACAGACCACCCGGAACTAACTGGCATCTGCCGCTTTCGCACAGTACCGCCAGGGGTTCTGCCAGATGGATCCTCCGGGACTATATAGGGCTTACTCCGATTCAAACCTTTAGAGTCACCGGAATGTAAACCCATAATTCGAAAGGGGCAGAAGCTAGGGGACGGCCTTGGAAAAGCTGAGGCATGCGAATATGACAATTTCAAGTCTGCACCAATCCCAAAATTTCGAACTTCTCCTCGATAATTTCCTTCGTAAAGGGTTTCATCACGTACTCATCCACGCCTGCATCTAGGGCGGCCGCCAACCTGTCTAATTCGGTCTCGGTAGTCACCATCATCAGCAGAAGTTTGTTAAACTTTGCCAGGGATCGAACGTACTTTACAAACTGGTAGCCGTCCATTATCGGCATATTCCAGTCGACCAACGCGATATTCGGCAATGGGATCGATTTCAGCAGGTCAAGGGCCTGAAGGCCGTTTTCCGCTTCTTCCACCTCGAAACCGAGTTCCTTGAGCATTCGACGTAGGATCATTCGTGTCGTCCTCGAGTCATCAATCACGAGTGCCAGCATCCCTTGAGACTCCTTCTTGGATCTTCACCACGACGTGGCAGCTGCCGCTGAGGCTCCACTTACTACTTAATTCGACATCGAAGTCGCTGCCCTTTAATGTCAATCAACCCCATAGATAGCCGCCTACTATCCCTGCAGGCAAATTTACAAAAGTCTTAGTTGATGAGAAAAGTAGCGTTGCCCGCTGGAAATCGAACCGTGATTCTTGGGTCAGTCGGCTCCATTTATCAAAATACAAAAAGGCTTGAAAACCATATATACCTGTTTAGGGAATCTAGAGTTATAGCAGCTGAATAGTCAGGCTGGGCGTTGGCCACCGAAGGCCACGCAAGGAGGCGTAATGCTTGTTCTTACTCGACGAGCCAATCAGAGCATCGTCATCGGCAAGGACATCGTGATAACCATTCTCGATGTGCATCGAGATCAGGTGAGAATAGGTATCAGCGCTCCGCGCGAGGTCGATGTACACAGACAAGAAGTATTTGAAGCGCTACAGAAGGCCAACAGGGAGGCCGCCCTGGTCACCGATGACTTGCTCGAGTCGCCCGAAAACGGCTAGTGCAAAACTCCCAAGCCTCAGACCTCCGGAAGTAGGGAACTCTTCCGATATCAATTTATCCTGGCCTTGAGGACGTAGACAATTGGTCGACCATCGCCCGAAAGGCAAGGGTACTTGTGGTTTATCTCCTCAATAAGTAACCCAAGAGCACGTGTGACACGAGGTGAGTCCGGTTGGTTGAGATTTACGGTAATGACCTTTGGTGTAAATGTGATAGTTCCACCTAAGTGCAACAGATTACGGGTGATTCCCCGGTATTCGTCGTCATCGCCAAGGTAGGCATTTATCCGTCTAGCTAGATCAAGTTCTGCGTTATAGGCAAGCAGTCGGCACACCATCTGTAAAGCTCTGCGCTCGAGACGTGGTTTTTCACGGGTAAGTCCTGGATGGATCTCGTTACGAGGAAGTCTTGCCGGGATACCCGCAAGTGCCTGCTTTGCCTTTTCCAAGTCATCCGTAGCAGTTGCGACAAAGGCTTTCAGTTCTGCAATAACTGTTTCGTGGTCATCTGCTGTACTGTGAGTGGGACTTGAGACTTCCGCACCGAGTAGCTCTTTTGCTCGGGCTAGAGCTGCCTCTGCTGTCTTGTATTCAGAGCGGGCCTTTAGCCTGACCGGGTTGTCAACCAAGGTGTTGTCTGGCAATTCTTCCATCTCGTAGCTACAGAGCCAGTGAATACCGTTATGTTCCTCTGCGTATTTGAAAGTGTTCTCGATACGCCATCTCGCACGCAGCGCCCGTAGCAGATCTACGCCATCTGATCTGGCGTCAGAAGTGAGGATCTGAAAGACGACCTTGTCGTTCTGGTACAGGCTGAGCTGACGGGCTTGGCCGTAGCAATTCACCTCAACTGTTTCGTCGGCTAAGTGATAGCTGAGATGCTTTCCGTCTACCTCTACCAGATAGATCTCAGGAGTTACCGCAGGTGTAACTAATGGAGCTCTGCGGTAGGTGATCCAGTCCACTTCCCGCTCTCTGAGGGCAGAGAACACTTTTGGATAAGAACCTCCCCGGTCAAAGCCGACCATAATTGGATGTCCGGCAGATATCTCAATGAGCTGATCGATTACCGGGGGGAGGTTCGTCGAGAGGCCTTTTGGTTCAGAGGAGGAAAAACATACTGCTCGCCAGTGCTCATCTACAACAAAGGTGTCGTCTCGTCCCCGTTCCGGCCTACCTTTTCGGGTGTTATAGCCTTTTGCAACCGGTCGTGCTCCGGAGTAGGCGACGAAGTGGTCATCGCAGAAGTAAAGCTCAGGTGGGACTTCGTCTGCGTCGAGCATCGCTTTAGCAAAGGATCTTTGCAGGCTGAACGGATCAGATGCTTCTGCTATATCTGCCAGACGGGGACGAAGGGTGCGTAGCTCAGGGAAGGACGCAAGTCCAATAAGTGCCCCTGCGTCTGCCCGGTGTAGATGCTTGGTCCCCTCCATCGAAGAAGAGCCAAGTGCGAAGCCGAAAGTGGCTGCTAAAATTACCGCAGGAGCGTCATAACGTCTGGCGACTGGCCTGGGTAGGCTGGATAGGACCTCTTCCACGCCGAGACGACTAAAGAAGTGATGTAATAGCATTGCTCCTGCGTAGCGACTAGGTATTTCGCCAGCTTCGATCCGGGGAACTCTGTTCGGATCGTCAAGGTTCGCATCTTGGCCAAGTATCGCTGCTGGGGTATATTCGCCGAAGGACACTAGCTCAGGCTCAACTTGCACCGTGTCGTTGTCTTCCACCTCAGCTTGATCAGAGAGACTTGGGCACTTCTGTTGTGATGATGATGTTATGTCCGATGTGTCGCTTTCGAAGTCAAGTGGGACCGTCTCAGACCGCTGGTGAGCAAGCAGTCGTGAGATAGTCGAGCCCGACACGCCGAACTTAGCAGCGATCTCGGCTCCAGTACGCCCATCCCCAGCCATGCGGATCGCCTTGTCTTCATCGGAACGTGACAGCCTGCGGGGAGGACCGATCGGAGGGACGAGGGCCATTGATCCCTCTCGTGCTACTTTGCTGCGCAATCTCGAGACGTGCTCTGCCCGTACTCCGAACAATTCAGCTACCTTTTTACCAGTAACCCCAGCTTCTGTCAGAGAAACCATTGATAGGTTGCGCATACCCCGGTCTGCTGGATCAAAGCGAAACAGAACTCTTGGCCCATAACTGATGAGCGTGTCACCATCGCTTGCCTGTTCTCTACGTAGCTCATAGGGAGCAGGCATGCCCGGCAGCTGCTGAATCAGGTTGGTCTTTCCCATCCCTTTATTCTAGCAGATATTGCGCTCCTTATGCAAGCTCAACTGCGCTAAAACTCCCATGTCAGAAGGGTAACTTGTTCCTACTTCTGGAGGTCTGAGACTTTGAAGTCAAACCTCAGCGTTTTGACTTTTGACCCGGGAAGCGTCGAAGAATACCTCTTTGAGTTGAACTTTTAGTCCAAACTCAGAACCGGGCTGGGGCACTTGATAGGCGAGCTTGTTGGCGACATTGAACACAATTGGCGCATAGGTGTTACATGTAGGGGCTGAAGACCTGCGGCCCAATGTGCAGATCATCATGACAAGGGCGTCGTCGGAATTCTCAAGACCAAGCTTTGCCTGGTGCTCATCGTCGATTTCAATTACATATTCGCCGATCGAGTCGTTGGGATGTACCAAAACAAATGTCGGCCCACCCTCTTCATCTAAGCAGCGAAGCGCCATATACGGGCCAAACTCCGGGCCCAACTTGAACAGGTGATAGATCCGGGATGA
>JAKBHQ010000283.1 GCA_021836665.1 Thermoplasmata archaeon | reverse complement strand
TCGGTGTTCATGTTTGTTCTCGGCCTAGGACTCGGCGCAGTAATGCAGGTCCTAGTCGTGGCAGTACAGAATGCGGTCCCGTACGAGTACCTTGGAACCGCTACTTCAGCGGCCACTTTTTTCAGGTCGATTGGAGGGTCGTTTGGGGTCGCGGTCTACGGAGCAATATTCAATGCTCGCCTCAGTACAAACCTCCACAGATACCTGCCCCCAGCTGCCTTCAGCCTCATCAAGGGCCAAAGCATTGCAATAAGTCCTTCTGCTCTAGACAAACTGCCCACTCCGATCAGGCACGGATTCATACTCGCCTTTTCCCATTCAATCGACACCGTTTTTCTGATTGCGGTTCCAATCGCCGCAGTATCATTTGTCCTTTCCATCTTCGTGAAGCAGGTTCCCCTAAGGGAGCATGCATTCGTGGACTCGGAGGCCGGTCTCTCGGGGTTTGTGTCAGAGTAATCGAGTCCTTAGTTTTTGATGACCTGGGCGGCAGGAGCTAGATGGCTGCTGCTAGGCCAGTGCTTATGGCGCCCGATATATCTACTGACAATGACGAAGCAGCAAAATATGCGCGTCGAAAAACCATCGACTCCCAAATCCTCAGTAGACTAAACAACTAACAAAACGGCAGCTAGTCGGGAGTTGGCTTTGATTGTGACAATTAACTTGACCGTCGAAAATGTCCGATAGGTGCCTGAGTTTTGCATTTAGATTTGGCACAAGCTCCGACCCGAAAAGCCCGGATCGGTGCAGGTGGACAGGCTTTGTGGTGTCTTTACGAAACTGAACTGCAAAATCGTGAGAAAACTTACTGAAGTAACGGGTAACCATGGCCGATAAAAGACCAGTGACCACGACTTATCCACAACCGGCACAGGGCCAGAACGGCGCTAATAGACGGGTCGCGCCATCCGGGAACTTCATTTCGCCTCTGGGTAGGGCAATAATTGCCGCAGGATTAGTTTCAGAAGATCAGATGAAGGCGGCGGTAGAGGAGGCTAGGGCCACACAGGTCTCACTGAATCGTGTGTTGGTCGCCCGCAAGCTAGTAGACGAACGGACCATGGCCGAGATAATGGCAAAACGTCTCGGTCTCGAACTCGTGGATCTATCTCGAATCAATCTCGATCCAACTGCGGTATCCGCTATACCCAACCAGCTAGCAAAGAAGCATGAGATCCTACCAATCGCATGGAAAGACTCGAAACTAGTTGTCGCAATGGCGGACTCATCGGACCTAGTCGCCCTGGATGACGTACGAACGATCACCCAACGTGAACTGATCGTTGTGATAGCTACCAGGTCTGACCTGATCCAAACTATCGAACGGTCTGTCCGCTTTGATGATGCGCTTGACGCAACTTCGCAGGCAGCTGCTGACCAAGTTGCCGACACGGATACCTCCACCCTGACAGTGGACGTTATCGAAGACGCTCCGATAGTAAAACTCGTCAACATTACCCTCGCCCAGGCGGTGCAGCAACGCGCATCGGACATCCACATCGAACCAGGCGAAGATGAAGTCAGAATTCGACTCAGGATCGACGGGGTTCTACACGAGGTAAACAGGTTCCCAAAGGTCCTACTCTCGGGCATCGTTTCGAGGCTCAAGATTATGGCCAACCTAAACATCGCTGAAAGGCGTATACCCCAAGACGGGCGAATGTCGGGAACCTTGGCCGGCCAAACCGTTGATATGCGTATTGCCACCATGCCAACGGTGGCCGGAGAGAAAATAGTCATTCGAATCCTAGATAAGTCGACCGCCCTCTTGGAGCTTGGTCAACTCGGATTTATGAAAGAGACCCTCGATCAGTATGAGGCATGCTTCCGGAGGCCCTACGGGACAATTTTGGTTACCGGACCTACCGGATCTGGCAAATCGACAACTCTTTATGCAACCCTGAATCAGATCAATCATGAATCAAGAAACCTAATAACCGTCGAGGATCCCGTCGAATATCGCCTTCCTGGCGTCACGCAGGTTCAGGTAAATACTAAAGCCGGATTGACATTTGCATCCGCCCTAAGGTCAATTCTGCGCTCGGACCCAGACATCATACTTGTCGGGGAAATTCGAGACCAAGAAACGGCAATTATTGCAATTGAAGCCGCCCTAACTGGCCACTTGGTACTTTCCAGTGTCCACACCAACGACTCGGTTTCGACACCTTCGAGGTTGGCGGAAATGGGAATTGCTCCGTATCTAATCGCCTCTTCTTTGGACTGTATAGTCGCCCAGCGCCTGACAAGAAAGCTGTGCGATAATTGCAAAGTGGCCTATACCCCTACACTTTCGGAGCTGCGATCGGCGCGTTGGCCAGAAGACAAGATTCCCCCTCCTGAAAAGGCATTTAAGGCCGGGGGATGTCCCCGATGTGCTGGAACCGGATTCCTGGGAAGGTTTGGTCTGCACGAAGTCCTCATAATCAGTGAAGAAATTGAGCACGCCATCGCTGAAGGTGCTAGAACAGACACAATAAGACAGTTGGCGAAATCATCAAATATGCAGACAATGAAGGATGTCGGCCTTTACCACGTCGCATTGGGAAATACCTCGCTCGAGGAAATTCTCCGAGTTGTTTCGTAAACTGGGTGTCGTAGTGGATGTGCCCGATTCAAGAAGGACAGATGATGAGTGATCCCCAGATAACTACCAAATCAGCACCGAGCACTAATTCATCATCTGAAACGTCCTCCCTCCTACGGGAAAAGGTCAGCATAAGCGCACTGCTGCAGATACTGGTAGAGGCGGGTGGATCCGACCTGCACCTAAGCGCCGGGTTGATACCTACCGTCAGGGTAAATGGCGAACTTCTGCAGATCCCCAACCATGAACGAATTGACGCTAGGCGGCTAAGGGAACTCATCTACACAATGCTCACCCAGAGACAAAGGGAGCGCTTCGAGGAGGACCTGGAGCTCGACGGTTCTTATTCTGTCCCCGAAGTCGGTCGATTCAGGTTCAACATTATGCAGCAGCGTGGCTCGGTGGGTGCAGTTTTCCGATATATCCCTTTCGAAATCCCGGGATTAGAAACCCTTGGCCTACCACCGATCGTCGAAAAGTTGACCACCATCCCGAGGGGACTGGTACTTGCTACCGGACCGACGGGATCAGGAAAGTCAACTACCCTCGCTGCGATATTAGATCGGGTGAACTCCACAAGAAAGTGTCACATCGTCACCATCGAGGATCCGATCGAGTATCTGTATCGACACAAGCTCGCCGTTGTAAACCAACGTGAGGTTGGTGCGGACACAAAAGGCTTCGGAAACGCCCTGAGGCACGTCCTGAGGCAAGACCCTGATGTAATACTGGTAGGTGAAATGAGGGATCTGGAGACAATTTCCTCGGCCATCACAGCGGCAGAAACCGGTCACTTTGTGCTCGCAAGCTTGCACACCCAAGACGCCCCGCAAGCGATAGACAGAATTGTCGACGTCTTCCCCCCCTACCAGCAGCAGCAGATTCGGGTGCAGCTCGCAAGCACCGTTCAAGCAATCGTCACCCAGCAACTCCTACCCAATGCCCAAGGGACGGGAAGGGTGCTAGCTTGCGAGGTCCTGGTGGCAACACCTGCGGTGCGAAACCTGATAAGAGAGGCAAAAGTGCACCAGATCTACTCCTCTATGCAGGCTGGTGGCCAATATGGAATGATGACCATGGATAGTTCCCTTGCAGCGTTGGTAAAGGCCGGGAAGATAACCCAAGCCACGGCATTTTCCGCAAGCTCCAATCCAGAGGACCTAAAGAGACTGCTAGCGGGGAGTAGATAAGAAATGCCAGATACGTATACCTACAGGGCCCGGGAAAAGTCTGGAAAGATTACCAGCGGGAAACTCGAAGCAGAAAGTCGAGAACTCGTCGTTTCCAGGCTAAGAGAGATGGGCTATCTCCCGGTTTCTGTCGTGCAAGAGCGCACTACAGGGCTAAATACCGAAATCAACATACCTTTCCTTTCAGGCAAGGTCAAGGATAAAGACGTTTCGATCATGTGTCGACAGCTCGCCACGATGGTCAATTCTGGTATGACACTCCTTCGAGCGCTTTCCATCTTGGCGTCGCAGACTGAATCCAAGCCCCTCGCAAAAATCATTAACGAAGTGCGGCTAGACATTGAACGCGGCCAATCCTTCTCCGGGGCTTTGATACGTCACCCAAAAACCTTTGATAGGCTATTCGTCGCCATGGTCCGATCTGGCGAAACAGGTGGTGCATTAGACGACGTACTGCTCCGTCTGGCGACCAGTCTTGAAAAGCAGGTCGAACTGAAGCGTAAGATAAAGTCCGCAATGACCTACCCAATAGCGGTCTTAATACTCGTGCTAGTCATACTCACGGCGATGCTGCTTTTTGTAGTACCTACCTTTCAGAAAATCTTTGCCACCCTTCATGGGACCCTTCCACTTCCAACACGAATCCTCCTCGATGTCTCACATATTGCCGTCACCTTCGCTCCCCTGCTAATCGTCTTCTACGCCGGTGTCGCCTACGGCTTCGTACGATTTGCCCGTTCGAAGAGGGGAAGGGACATCTTGGATCGGCTGATTCTAAGGGTTCCTATTTTTGGGCGACTCGCCCGAAAGTCATCGATGGTTAGGTTCTCAAAGACACTCTCGACCCTTCTGCATTCCGGGGTCCCGATCCTGGAAGCGCTTGAAATCACCAAGGAAGCCTCCGGGAACGTCGTCGTAGCCGAAGCGGTCACCGACATGCAGGTCGGCGTGAGATTTGGCGAACCGATGTCTACAAGAATGGCCACCCACCCAATCTTTCCGCCGATGGTAACGCAGATGGTAGCGGTCGGAGAAGAGTCCGGTGCCGTGGACGACATGTTAGACAAGGTAGGTACATTCTACGAGCAGGAAGTTGAAGCGCTAGTCGGATCGTTATCCTCGCTACTCGAGCCTATTCTTATCGTGGTATTAGGAAGCGTTGTCGGCTCCATGGTGATTTCGCTTTATCTGCCAATGTTCAACGTCATCAAACTGATCAAGTGACCTCGACACAGCTGTCTGTACCCATGTTTTTGGCCATTTTCACCTATAGGTAGGCGCCTATCAAACAAGGCCCACTCCTCGGCACAGCGCAGGTGGTGGCTGGTTACTTTGCATTTCAATGTCTGCCGGATTTGCCTCTTTTGATAAGAAGTAGGCTATCGACCA
>JAKBHQ010000360.1 GCA_021836665.1 Thermoplasmata archaeon | reverse complement strand
TGCCGTCTGGGGTAGACGCCATCCCGACGATCGGCTTGTTGAGTGTGGTTCCGGAAAGTGAGCCATAGCTAGGCGCATTGAAGCCATAGACACTACCGTCTCGGCCCGCCATGAAGTACCCGCCACTGGTTATCGCAGAAGCAAAAGAGTAGCTCGGAGAGTAGCTGGGGGCTTCGGTAGTTCTGGCAGTGGGAACGAAGCAAAGAGCCGCAAAGACGAAGGTTATCGAAACTAGAAAACGCAGTGGCTTCTTGTCCATGAGAAACTTACGAATCTCTACTTGCAAGCGCGTTCTCCAAATTTCCTTGCCAACTGCTATCCCTTCAGACAACGATATGCCTCGTGAATTTACTCCACATCCGACACTACTCGACGATCCTTAAGATAACCAGCCACGCCAAAAGGCGTGGCTGAGCGTTAATTGAATAAATAAGGCCGAAGCGGCGCTTAGCATCTCCAGGCCAGATGGAGTAATCCGGCCTGGAGAATACTGTGTCCGTCATGTAGGGTGAGATTGCTCTTTAGGGATCTAGGGACAACCCGTCTGAACCGGCGTTAGTGAAGGTGTCTTTCATCCGGTCCGTTGTAGTAGCTAAGTGGCCGGATTAGTGAGTTAGTCGAGTTCTGCTCCATTACGTGCGCAGTCCATCCAGTGACACGAGCTGCGACGAATATCGGCGTGAAGGTCGGCGTGTCGAATCCCATGAGGTGATATGCCGGCCCACTCGGGTAATCGAGGTTCGGCTTGATTCCATTTCTTGCCGCCATTGCCGCTTCGAGCTGCCCGTAAAGTTCGGCAATGTCCCATCTGCCGTAGTACCTGACGAGGGCGTCCAAAGAAGCCTTCATGATTGGAACACGGGAGTCACCGTTCTTGTATACCCGATGGCCAAACCCCATTATCTTGGCCTTCTTGCCAAGCGCAGAGTCAAGCCACCCAAGCACGTTATCTGCCGAGCCGATCTCGTCAAAGGTATGCATCACTGCTTCATTAGCCCCGCCATGCAATGGTCCCTTTAGCGCAGCAATCGCAGCGACCACGGCTGAATATATATCCGACATGGTCGATGTAACCACCCTGGCGGTGAAGGTCGAGGCGTTGAAGGAGTGCTCTGCGTAGAGGATCATCGACGTTCGAAAGGCGTCTACGACCACTTTGTCCGGAACCTCGCCAAATGTCGTGTACAAGAAGTTTTCGTCGTAGCTGAGATCATCTCGTGGCTCTATGAGCTCCAAGGAGTGCCTGCGACGCTGATCGTAGGCGACGACAGCCGGAAGCTTGGCAAACAGTGAAATCGCCTTCTCCAAGTTTGAAGCTTTGGAGTTGTCATTAGTCCGCGGATCGAGTGCCCCGATCATGCTCGTAGCACTCCGAAGGACATCCATTGGATGCGCGGTCACAGGAATCGCATCGATGACCTCCTTGACTTCGGGATCGAGCGACCTCTGCGAACGCTCAGATTCAGTCAGGGACCTAAGCTGCCCTGCATCGGGAAGCTCCCCATACCAAAGCAGATAGGCGACCTCCTCGAAGGAGCACTTTGCCGATAGCTCCTGGACTGGATAGCCACGATATAAAAGGGAGTTGGTGTCGGTGCTCACCTTCGAGATCGACGTGTAGTCGACCACTACGTTGGCGAGCCCCTTGTGGATCTCTGGTTCTGAAATTACGGAAGTCAATTTGTCCCCTCTTGTTTTATTGCTAACGATTGATGTTGAAGTTGAAAACGGATGAATCGAAGGCGTTATATGACTGATAATCGAGGAGTTCGTACAGATCAATCCGATGCTGCATTTCCCCCAAGAGGCTTTCGAGCGAGCCCTTTTCGATCAAGACATCGAGCGCCCGGTCGGCGATGCCCATTGCGAGCCTCAAAAGCGAAACCGGATAGATGACGATGTTGACCCCCACTCCTTCGAGCTGTTCGTTAGTGAAGAGGTCGCTCTTTCCAAACTCGGTCATGTTGGCTAATATCGGTACGTCAACGGCCTTTCTCATCGCTTCGAACTCCGAAAGGTCCTTCATCGCTTCGGGGAAGATAGCGTCCGCTCCGGCATCGACCAAGGCTTTGGCTCTGTCGGTTGCCACCTTCAATCCGTCGATGGCCCGCACGTCGGTTCTGGCCATAATCAATAGGTCACCGTGTCGCCTAGCGTCGACCGCAGCCTTTATTCGCTTCTGGGCTTCATCCAAGGAGACGACTGACTTTCCGTCTAGGTGGCCGCAGCGCTTGGGGTTGATCTGATCTTCGATGTGGATTGCCGATACACCCGCGTCTTCGAGGGTCTGGACCGTCCTCGCTACGTTCATCGGCTCACCGAAGCCGGTATCGGCGTCGACCAAAACAGGAAGGTCAGTTACCCGGGCAATCTGGGCGGACCGAGAGGCGACCTCGCTGAGTGTCGTCAAGCCGATATCGGGTAGGCCTAGGTCGGCGCTGAGAACCGCCCCAGAGATGTAGACACCTTCAAAGCCCTTGTTCTGGATCATCTTTGCGACCAGTGGATTGAAAGCGCCCGGGAAGCGAAGGAGATCTCCGCTACGAAGTGCCTCTCTCAGATTGGCCCTCTTATTATCTGGAGTCGTCTTAGCGTAAAGCATTAGAAGAGTCCCTTCGGATAGGGAACACTAGCCAAGAGACCCGGCTTGGCAACTATCGTCAGCTCGGAAAGTTGGTTGGCTTTCAATTCGGAGGTGTTCTCCGCCACCGATATGAATCGCTCAATCTCCTTTGGATCGAGCACACCCTCGGCTAGAGTTCTGAACTTTCTTATGTAGTCAGCCCTAGCGAATGGTCTCGCTCCGAGAGGATGGGCATCGGCGACGGCGATCTCTTCGACCACCTTCGAACCGTCGGATAGAGTTATCTCCACCCTTCCGCCGAATGCCTTCTCCAGCGGATCCAACGAGTGATACCTCTTGGTCCAGGTCGGATCCTCTTTCGTCGTGATCTTCTGCCAAAGCTCCACCGTGTCGGGACGATTAGCCCTTTGCGGGGAGTATGAGTCGACGTGGTGCCAGCTTCCATCCTGAAGGGCGACTGCAAAGATATACGGGATCGAATGGTCAAGGGTCTCGCGGCTGGCGGATGGATCGTACTTTTGTGGATCTTTGGCGCCCGAACCTATCACGAAGTGGGTGTGGTGCGAAGAGAAGATCACAATCTTCGAGATCTTCTTCGGATCGCCTAGCTCTGGCCGTTCATTATGGAGCTTCCGGGCGAGGTCTATCCAGGCCTGCGCTTGATATTCAGCGGAGTGCTCCTTGGTGTAGCTGTCCAGGATCGCCCTCTTCTCCTCGCCGGGAGCCGGCAGGGATACCTGATACGACGCATCTGGCCCACTTAGCATCCAAGCGATCACTCCGTCTTCCCCTTCGTAGATCGGGGTAGGGGAGGTCTCGCCCCTCATCGCCCGATCGACCGACTCGATCGCTACCTTGGATGCGAAAGCCGGAGCGTAGGCCTTCCAGCTCGAAATCTCTCCCTTTCGCGACTGTCTCGTTGCGGTAGTGGTGTGCAAAGCCTGACCGATCGCCTGAAAAATAGTCTCGGTATCGAGATTCAGTAGGGTCCCGATTCCAGCGGCTGCGCTCGGCCCAAGATGAGCCACGTGGTCGATTCGATGTTGGTGAAGTGAGATCGCCTTTGCAAGGTCAATCTGTACCTCATATCCGGTCGCTATCCCTCGCAACAGGTCATAACCGCTCCTTGCGGTGTGCTGAGCGACCGCAAGAACCGGGGGGATGTTGTCACCGGGATGGGAATACTCAGCCGAGAGAAAGGTGTCGTGATAATCGAGCTCTCTGACCGCCACCGCATTTGCCCAAGCTGCCCACTCCGGGGAATATCTCTTCTCGGCACTCTCACCGAGAACGGTAGATCCTGGGCTGTATGGGTGCGCAAGGGCCTGGGACCTCGCAGCGACCACGGGTCGCCTAAGCAAACTCGCCGCTGCCACCGATGCATTGTCGATAATCCGGTTGATTACCGCCTCAATCACCGCCTCATTGAGTTCGACCGGATCAGTTGCCACCTCGGCAATCTTCCAAGCCAACTGATCCTTTTTGGACAAGTTCTCTTCGCTCTTATGCGTTCTGACTTCTAGGTTCTGTGTCATAGCTGTCCTTTTAACTTCACGTCGCTTACAAACCCGCTATGCGGGTTGTGACTTCAAATCTCGCAGGTGTCCATCTTCACCCTGAGCAAGAGACAGTGCATAGCGCAAGCTCTTGTACAGATGGATATGAGTGGCGTGAGCTGCGAGTTCACTATCTCCATCCGCTATAGCACCCACTATCACGAGGTGTTCCGAAGCAGATTCCACTAAACGAAAAGGGTTGTCCTGGGCTAGTCGTCTAAGTCTGGAAAGGTGTATCCGCAAGTTACGGAGTGCCCCTAGCAGGTATTGATTGCTAACCGATTGGTCTATCGCTTCGTCAAAGCGTCTAACAAGGTCGTAGTAGCCCTGTCTGCCCGACTCGTCGAGCATCCTGGCGGAGGCCATTTCGACAAATTCAGCCTTAAGCGCCAAGAAAAGATCTGGGTCCCTATGCCTTGCCGCCAGCCTCGCCGCCTGCTGTTCCAATGCCTGCCTCAGCTCAAAAAGCTCCTCCACATTCTTAGTAGAAAGGGCGGTTACGACGAGACCACGTCCGAGATCGTTGGTTACCAAACCATCGGCGGTCAACCTCCCGAGTGCTTCCCGGAGGGGCGTTCGAGAGACACCGAGTCTGAGTGCCTGCTCCACTTCACCGAGGATGGTGCCTGGGGCAAGCGTCCAATCAAGGATCTCGTCACGTAAGATTTCGTAAGCTTTTTCGCTCGCTTTTTTTGCCATCCTGCGCTCCCTTTGAAGCCATTGTATACGCAGATCCCTTATTTGGCGCATTTCTGCCAAAATATTTGCCCTTTTCCCTATGTTCTGTATACATCAGCGCTTTAACACTACTTTTGCAAAAGTTTGTCCTCCAAATAGGACGTTTTGAATTGCCGAAATGCTCAGTGCCCAAGATCACTAGTAGTCGATCTAAGCCTCCGCGAATCTTGGGCGGATGTTTCGACACGCCGAGTTAGCCATTTGCTCAAGGCGCTTCGAACGTCGGTTCTTTTCCGCATCGACAATCCAACGACTTCCAGAATTAGCTTTCAATCCACAGCTAGCCAAAAGGCATGCT
>JAKBHQ010000005.1 GCA_021836665.1 Thermoplasmata archaeon | reverse complement strand
CTCTAAAGAATGTGGAACGACGAAACTCGGATAACTACCCACTGAAATGCCCCTATGGCTTATGCCTGAGCCCAAAAGCAATTACCACTACGCCGAGTACTACAGCGGCGTCCGCGATGTTGAAGGTAGGCCAGAACCTTAAATAGATGAAGTCGATTACTCCGCCACCGTTATTCCTAAATATCCGGTCGACAAAGTTGCCCAAAGCCCCACCCGCCAGGAGCGCTATCCCAATTAGCATCGTCGTCTTTGCAACTTTAAAGGTCGCGTATGCGAGCACAGCCAGGGCGAGTAGAACGAACATAGCAATTATATAGGGATGCCCCCGACCAAGCGAGAAGGCGAAGCCGGTGTTATATTCGAGCCTCAGCTTGACTGGCCCAAAGATTGAGATGCTGTGGGATGCCAGGTGCGACTGTGCCCAGCTCTTGGAGAGTTGATCCACTGCGACTACTGCTGCGGTAACCGAACCGACTAGCAGCCAACGCTTAAGCCCAAAGAGCTTTCCCTGCGACACCCTCCCCCTCACTAACGAAGTGCGGAAAGACCGCCCGCCTTGCACTTTACGCAGAGACGAGCATAGGGAAGGGCCCTGAGTCTTGCCCTCGGAATAGGTGTGTGGCAGTTAGCGCACACCCCGTAATGTCCTCCGGCCATTCGCCTAAGCGCCTCGTCGATCTCGTCGACTCCCGCTCGGGCCTGCGCGGCCAGGGCTAAATTGCGCTCCCGGTCAACCGTAGTGGTTCCACCTTCACCGGACTCCTCGTCAAACTGAACCTCTCCCGGCTCTGCCTCTTGGGCGAGACGCTCCGCCTCCAGCTTGAGACTCGCCGCCTGTTCAAGGAGCAAGTTCTTCTCCGCTAGCAGTAGCTCGCCCTGTCCGGCTAAAAACTCCTCATCGCTTAGAGCCTCGAGTTCCTCGTCGGTCAATTCGGCCAGCGATGGAAGAACGACTTCGGCGCTGTCACTCGACCCATTCCCGCTAGGTTGGGTCTTGTTCTTGGTGCTCTTTTCCAACTTCTACCTGAGGTCCCCTCTGTTGTATGCGTCACCACATGATGGCCACAGTAGCCACAAAATTAGTGACTTAGGCGTCCGAACCAGCACACCAGAATATATGGCCACAGCTAGAACGCGTGCTATACCTTAATCGACTTATCTAAACCCCGTGCAGCATGAAGTTATGCCAGCACAATGACGATCGACAACCGCAGACTATCCTGGACGAATGACCAAGCGTCGAATTGACTCAGCCGATAATAAAAATACCCATTTCTACCCGCATATTCAGGGCCAACTGGATCTGCCAGCTATCGAAAAGAAGATCCTGGACTTTTGGGAGCGGGACAAAACCTTCGAAGCCTCGGTAGAAAAGAATCCCGCAGGAAGCAACGAATTTGTCTTCTACGACGGACCCCCGTTTGCAAACGGATTACCTCATTATGGCCACCTCCTCACCGGCTTCGTAAAGGACGCAATACCGAGGTATCAGACCATGCGGGGGAGAAGGGTCGAACGTCGATTCGGATGGGACTGTCACGGACTCCCTGCGGAGATGGCCTCAGAAAAGGAACTGGGGGTTAGCGGACGTCAAGAGGTCGAAGCTTTAGGAATTGGAAAATTCAACGATCACTGCCGCTCCCTAGTTTACAGAACGACCGACGAATGGCACAGGTACGTAACGAGACAGGCCAGATGGGTCGACTTCTACGACGACTACAAGACGATGGACATCACGTTCATGGAGTCCGTTATCTGGGCGTTTAAAGAACTCTATAAAAAGGGTCTCGCTTATGAAGGCTACAGGGTCCTACCCTACTGCTGGGAGTGCGAAACTCCGCTCTCTAACTTCGAAACGAGGCAGGATAACTCCTATCGCAGTAGGATCGACCCGGCGGTAACCGTCGAGTTCGAGCTGCTCAGTGACCCTAACTGTCCGATAAAGGAGATCGCCGGGTCACCCAGGGTGCTCGCCTGGACTACTACTCCGTGGACTCTTCCCTCCAACCTCGCCCTCGCGGTGGGGGCTGAGATCGATTATCTCGCCATCGAATTAGCTTCGAAAACTTACATAATCGCCGAGTCCCGAAGGGAGCACTACCAGACGGAACTCGAAGGAGGTACCGAAGTCGCTCGCTTTAAAGGGGCCGATCTGGTTGGGCGACGCTTCAAGCCGATCTTCGACTATTTCAAGGAGATCCCGGGTGCCTTTAGGGTAATCGCAGCGGAATTCGTGGCAATCGACGAAGGAACCGGCGCCGTTCAGATGGCACCAGGTTTCGGCGAAGAGGATCAGATTGCCTGCGAAGCGGCTGGAATTCCGCTCGTCTGCCCGGTCGACGACCGAGCCCGCTATACCGCAGAGATGGGCGACATAGCTGGGATGCAGGTCTTTGAGGCTAACGCCTATTTGATAGAAAAGCTAAAGGAAAAGGGAGTTCTATTCAGGCAAGAGTCATACGACCACTCCTACCCACACTGCTGGAGGACCGATACACCACTGATCTACAAAGCGGTAAGTTCATGGTTTATCAAGGTGACTGCCCTAAAGGATCGCCTCTTGGAGAAGAACCAGGAGATCGACTGGGTTCCCGGCCACGTAAAAGACGGGGCGTTTGGCAAGTGGCTCGAAGGCGCCAGGGACTGGTCGATTACCAGGAATCGCTTCTGGGGAACGCCTATCCCCGTTTGGAAATCGGACGATCCCAACTACCCAAGGATCGACGTATACGGCTCACTAGCCGAGATCGAAGCGGACTTCGGGGTCAAACCGGATGACCTGCATCGACCGGCGATCGACGAGATCATTCGGCCCAACCCAGACGACCCAACCGGAAAGTCAATGATGCGCCGAGTGAGTGACATCATGGACTGCTGGTTTGAATCCGGGTCGATGCCATACGCCCAGTTGCACTATCCGTTTGAAAACAAAGCACCCTTTGAGGACCACTTTCCCGCAGACTTCATTGTTGAATACATCGGACAGACCAGGGGGTGGTTCTATACCCTGCACGTTCTTTCGGTGGCAATCTTCGGCAAACCACCTTTTGAGCACTGCATGGCCCACGGAGTGTTACTCGGCTCTGACGGACGAAAACTTTCGAAGCGGCTTCAGAACTATCCAGACCCCTGGGCAATCTTTGAAGAGATCGGTGCAGACGCCATGCGCTGGTTTTTATTGTCATCGTCGGTACTTCGCGGCCAAGAGATGATACTGGAGCGCGCTGCGATGGTCGATGTGACCAGGAGGATCATCAATCCAATTTGGAATGCCTTCCACTTCCTCTGCCTATATGCGGAGATCGATGGTATCAGCGGTGAAATTCGCTGGGACCAGAAGGGTCTCCTGGATCGCTACATCCTATCAAAAACTTCCCTCCTCATAGAAGAGGTAACGAAGGCAATGGACGATTTCGACCTCTCCGCGGCCACCGCCTTGGTCGAGTCTTTCCTTGACGCATTGAACAACTGGTACATCCGACGTTCCAGGGAGCGTTTTTGGAGGAATAAGGATGAAGAGGGGGAGGCCGCCAGGGACAAAGGCGACGCCTACGACACCCTCCACACGGTGCTAGTGACCCTCACTCAACTCTGCGCACCACTGCTGCCGATGATGTCGGAAGAGGTCTATCAGTCCCTCACCGGTGGTCGTAGTGTACACCTCACCGACTGGCCAAATCCACAGTCGGCGGTGAGCGATACAAAGCTGGTATTCGACATGGACCTAGTCAAAGAGGTCTGTTCACTGGTCCATTCGATCAGAAAGGCCAACGGTCTCCGGTCACGTCTACCTCTGCGCAAAGTTACCATCGCATCGGCGAACTCCGAGTCCCTTCGACCCTACATCGAACTGATTTCCGACGAACTCAACGTCAAAGAGGTGGAATTAGTCAAAGATCCAGGGATGCTCTCCACTCAGGTGGTATCGGTCATCCCGTCAAAAATTGGCCCCCGCTTGGCCGACTTGACCCAAAAGGTGATCAGGGCCGCAAAGTCTGGAAACTTCGTTATCCATGATGATTCGTCGGTCACCGTGGGCGGAATCGATCTACTAGATGGTGAATTCGAGATCCAGACCAAAGCGAACGACCCGGAGAGGACGAGGGTACTCCCTTCCAAAGCCGGCGTAGTATCCCTAGACATCGAGACCGATGCCGAGTTGGAGGCTGAAGGGCTCGCTCGCGACCTGGTAAGAGAGATCCAGCGAGCTAGGAAGGATGCGAACTTCGAGGTATCCGACCGGATTCGGGTTCACCTTGAGGTCACTGATCCTACTGACACTTCGGTACTCGACGCCATCAAGGCTCACTTGGCCACCATATCAGCCCAGGTTCTCGCTACCGAGGTAGTCTTAAACGCCGATCCAAAGGGAGACTACGAATTCAACGACAACTTTGCGGTCTCGACAGCCTCGATTGCGTTGATGATCAGTCGGAATTGAAAAAGCAACAGTCGGGACCATTTATGGCCCCGACTGTTTTAGAACTTGATATTACTAGCCGACCGAAGTGTCTTCGGGGTAAACGGGTTACCGTTTCACTTCTCTGGCTCATCATCGAAAATCTTCGGATTAGAGTACTCCGAGTCGTCCTCTAAAAGCTGAAACTTTGACCGACCAAAATCGAGGAAGAGATCTTTGTCGTCCTCGCTCTCTTCATCCAAAGAACTAGCGTCGATCTCAAAACTGGGAATCGGAGACTCCTCTTCGACGGCTTGAAATCCTTCGGAGAAGTCGAACGACGGACTCTCGTGGGAAACGTAGCTCGGCAGCTCTAAATCGTCTTGAGCCTCTGGATCAAAGTCACCACTCTCCCGGCTCCCAAAGGCATCCAGCGTGCCAAATGGTGGGGAATAATTCTCCTGTACCGCCACGGTGACGGCGGAATCCTCGCTTTGGGTTCCACCCCATAACATATCGGATGAATCCGCAGCGCCAAGGTCTTTATCGACCGACTGGGCTCCAAAATTGCCCGCCTGGCCGCTTTGAGAATCTAGTTCGTCGGCGGTCTGCCTGAGGCGCTGTGCGGCGGACCGCCTCGCCTCGACGATCTCAGTAGCTACCGATGCGAGCTGGCCTTCTATCCTCGACTTCTCGTCCAAAAGGGACTCGATCTGACCTTGCAAGTCCGTCGCCTTCATCGCAAGGTCCACGTCAACTTGACGTCTCGCATCTTCAAGCAG
>JAKBHQ010000309.1 GCA_021836665.1 Thermoplasmata archaeon | reverse complement strand
AGAACGCTGCGGTGGACTCGGTAATGGCGGTCGCTCCTGGGGAGGTTATGACCGAGTATCAGATGCTCGAGGGCCTTCTTATCC
Organism: Thermoplasmata archaeon; assembly: GCA_021836665.1. The sequence continues at coordinate 5,111 of JAKBHQ010000309.1, read as the reverse complement.
CGTCTGCCGACAACATTGGAACCGCCTTGGCGCGCTGGGATGCTGGATCAACAGCGGCTTTTGTGGTGAAGATGAATGCGATGGCGAAGAGACTGGGTATGACCTCTACCCATTACACCGACCCTTCTGGTTTGGATCCACGGACCGTTTCCAATACTCGGGACCAGATCAAGCTGGCACAACTGCTCGAGAAGAACCCGACGCTTTCGCAGATAGTTTCCTACCCGCAAGCTACCCTTCCGGTGGCCGGGGTGGTTTACAACGTGGATTACGACCTTGGATCGAATGGGATCGCCGGAATCAAGACCGGTTCGACTCCGAGCGGGGGTAGCTTCGTCTTCTACTCTAGGGCAAATGTTCAAAACCAATCGACCGGAATCTTTGGGGCGGTTCTGTTTCAACAGAGCGGACAGCCCCTCATCACCGCCTTGGATGTAGCGAAAGCGTTGGCTAAAGCAGCTCCTGGGCAGGTTAGGTACTTCAAGGTACTTTCCGCTGGTGGCTTGGTAGGAACGATAAACCCACCCGGTGGAGCGCCGATAAACGTCTATGCGACGAAGTCGGTCTACGCCTTCGGCTGGTCTGGTTTGAGCGAATCGATCGCTGTTACCCCGACATTAAAGACCCATAGCGTCGCCAGTGGTGCTAAAGTCGCAGAGATTACGGTCAAAGTTGGAGAACAGGTATTCAAAGAGCCCGCAGTGGTTAACTCCCCCGTGGTCAAGGCATCTTTGAAGTGGCGGCTTACGAGGCTCTAAAGGCAGATGACAAAGGAAGTTTCGGCAAAGACGGTTAGGACTCCGGCGTCGACGGCGAATTTAGGGCCAGGCTTTGATACTTTGGCGATAGCCCTAGAAAGATTTATCGAGGTGGACGTGGAGTTGTCCTCCTCGTTTGAAGTCACTTCAAGTGGCTACGGTGCTGGTGTCCCCGTTGACGACAATCACCTAGCGCTCCAGGTGTGCAAGTTTGTGTTGGGCCATTCGAACGTCTCCTTGACCATCAGGTCTGACATACCCTTGGCGAGGGGGATGGGGTCTTCGGCTGCTTTGGCGGTAGCGGTAGCGGTAGCTTGCGAGTCAGACGACCCGCTATCGGTTGCGGTGCATTTCGAGGGGCATCCCGAAAACGCCGCCGCTTCGCTCTATGGTGGTGCGGTAGCCGCAGCGAGCATCGAGGGTCGCAGCGTAGTGAGGAGTATCGAGGTCGATACCGAGCTGGTCAGTGTGCTGGTAATCCCCGAAAATGAACTCCCAACCCACAAGCTGAGGGCGGCCCTGCCTAAAAGCGTACTTCGAATCGACGCTATCGAGAACCTTTCGAATTCATTGATGCTCGCCCTGTCGTTGAAAGATGCTTCGACGATCGAGAGGTTCATGTTCAAAGACAATATCCACCAGCGATATCGCAGTCAATTCTTTACCGAGTCCGATACGATTATCGACGAATTGATCAGATCGGGGTGCATAGGCGCAGCATGGTCCGGAGCCGGTTCGACGATGATCGGCTTTGCTACCCGTTCCCTTGCCAAGCAGGTGCTGAGCAAGGTGAAGAGATTTCAAGAGGATCGAGGGGTATTTCATCAGGTGGAGGTTGTCGAGTTCAACCGAACGGGAACCGTGGTCCAACTAGCATAGAGTTAAATGTCACAAAAAATTTGGGTTGAAACCCTCGGGTGTCCGAAGAACAAGGTCGATTCGATCAAGCTGAGCCATCGCGCCTTGTCCTCAGGGTATCAAAGTGCAAACTCGGTAGCTGAAGCCGACCTTATAGTCGTCAATACCTGCGCTTTCATTGAATCTGCCCGGCAGGAATCGATCGATACGATCCTAGAGATCTCCTCCGAAAAGGCTTCTCGGAGTCGACTGGTCGTGACGGGTTGCATGGCCGAGCGCTATCAGGGCGAACTCTCGGCCGCATTGCCCGAAGTAGATATGGTGGTGGGCTTCGATGGGGATTTCATCTCGAACAACCCACCTGAGGTCTTCGTTTCTATAGGGTCAAATCCAAAGTCAGCTAAGTCCGCCTTCAGCGGGGACATCGAGATGGCGCTACCGACAATGGACCTATTGAACCTGAGCCGTGGCCCATCAGACCAAGTGTGGGCCTATCTGAAAGTGGCCGAAGGGTGCGATCGCAAATGTGGATTCTGTGCTATTCCAAGCTTTCGGGGTAAGCAGCGGTCGCGTGAGGTGTCCGACATCGTCAAGGAGGCGATTGATCTCGATGTGCGTGAGCTTGTCTTGGTCGCTCAAGATCTCGCGAGCTACGGAAAGGATATTCCCGGCGGTGGTAGCCTAACGGACCTGATAGGGGAATTGCGAGGGGTCTCGAAATGGCTTCGACTCCTCTATATCTACCCTTCTCAACTTACGAATCTTTTGATCGAGGCCATCTGCGAAAGCGAAGTACCGTACTTCGACCTCTCCTTGCAGCACGTGAGTAGGCCGCTCATCAGGAGGATGCGTAGGTATGGATCCTATGAACTATTCCTTGATAAGATCGCCTCGATACGGAAGGTCAATGCTAATTCGGCCTTTCGATCGTCGTTCATCATCGGTTACCCTGGTGAGAGCGAAGAGGACCACGAGCTACTTTTGAGCTTTTTGAATGAGGCTCAGCTCGACTGGGCGGTCTTCTTCCCCTACTCGAGGGAAGAGGGGACATTTTCAGATTCGCTCGATTCCCAGATAGATGCTGAATTAGCGTTGTCCCGGCTTAGGGAGGCATCTGAACTTCAAGACTCGATAACCCGAAGGAAGAGGGATAACCTCGTCGGGACGGAGATAGAGGTCTTAATCGACTCCCCTGGAGTCGGACGCTCCTATAGGGAGGCTCCGGAAATAGACGGAATAGTCCGTGTTCCGTCGGAATATGCGGTAGGTTCGTTCCAGAGGGTGTCAGTTGACAAAGCGGTCGGACCGGATCTGTTCGCAAGTCATATTCTGTCGGGGGGTGATCATGTCTTCTAGTACCTATGGTCCAAGCGCAATAGCCACTCCCGCCAACCTGGTGACCTTTGTTAGGATTCTGGCTTCACCCGTTGCGGTGATGATGGTTATCAATCGTTCCAATCCCTGGGCGACCTTGGGCCTCTGGGTATTTTTGGGCGTAGCGGATCGCTTTGATGGTGAGATAGCAAGGCGGCAAGGTACGACTAGATCGGGTGCATTCCTCGACCCCTTGGCGGACAAGATCATGGTCTTTGGTATGTTCGGAGCTCTGGTTTATCAGTCGAGGATTGCCCTGCTGCCGGTGGTGATCATGGCGATTAGGGAATTGGTGATTTCGGGTTACCGTACGGTGGTGGCAAAGAAGGGGATTTCAGTTCCTGCCAGAAAATTAGGGAAATGGAAGATGTCCGCCCAGGTGCTTTCGATCTGCCTTGCCCTTATCCCGGTGGGTGGTCTATATACCACATTTACCAGAACCGTGATGGTTTCAGTCATTATCTGGATCGCAACCGCCCTCGCTCTGGGAAGTGCTTACCAATACCTTTCGGATGCAAGTCGCAATAACAAGGTGACTTCGTAAGTTCAAGTTGAGCTGGGTGGGAAGTAAGGGGTATTTAGGTGCGAGTCGAGATCGTCGCTATCGGGACGGAACTTCTTTTAGGGCAGATCCAAGACACTAATTCAACTTGGATTTCCGAACGTCTCGCGGAAGTTGGCGTGGACTGCCATTTTCAATCTAAGGTCGGGGACAATCTAGAGCGGATCGCAGAGTCGATTCGCCGAAGCCTGTCCCGAGCCGATGGTGTGATTCTTTGTGGTGGACTAGGGCCAACGCAGGACGACATCACCAGGGAAGCGATCGCCCAGGTGGTAGGGGAGGAACTCGAAGTCGACCCCGAAATGGTGGAGAAGATCCGGGTGTTTTTCGCCGCCCGCAACAGGCAGATGCCCGAAAATAATCTTCGCCAGGCCTATAAGCCGAGGTCCGCATACTTTATCGAGCAACGAAAGGGTACCGCACCGGGACTGATCTGTCCGGTGGGGCCCAAGGTGATCTATGCGGTTCCAGGTGTACCGGTAGAGATGCGGGACATGGTGGAAAGGTCGGTAATTCCAGACATCGTCTCGAGATCGGGCACCGCGTCGTATATCGGGTCAAGGGTCCTAAGAACTTGGGGTTTTTCAGAGTCTGCCCTAGCCGAGTTGGTCGCTCCTCGATTAGAACTCTTGGAGGATTCCAGACGGGCAACCATCGCCTTTCTGGCATCGGGGGCCGAAGGGATTAAGCTTCGAGTTACCGCTAAGGGAGACGATAGGGAGAAGGTGGAGCTGATCCTCAAGGACGAAGAGGAGGGGCTTCGCTCAATCCTTGGGGAGAATGTTTTTGGTGTAGACGACGAGACGATGGAATATGCAGTAGGGGAGCGGCTCAAAGCTAAGGGCTTCACCTTAGCTGTGGCGGAGTCCTTGACAGGGGGCCTAATATCATCCCGGATCGTCTCGGTGCCCGGCGCTTCGCAGTTTTTCAAAGGTTCCGTCGTCAGCTACGCAACCTCGGTAAAACGTAATCTTTTGGGTGTCAGCTCGAAGGAAGTCGTTTCCAAACAGGCGGCCCTTGAGATGGCCAAGGGGGTGATGTCTGCGCTAGGTGCCGAGGTGGGAATCTCCACCACCGGTGTCGCCGGTCCTGATTCTCAGGAAGATCAGCCGGTTGGGACGGTTTGGGTTGGTCTATGCATCGCTAGGGCCGATGGCCTATTTACCGAGGCCAAGGAGTTCAAGTTTCCATCTGGCGACCGGGCTACGATCAGATCCCTAACTGCGATCTCCCTCATGGACCTTCTCCGGAGGAGGCTGAGTTAAATGAGGCAAGCCAGCCCGGCTAGAGACCACTCCTTCTGCGACGCCAATTCGATCAAGCAGACGCTTTGTGAATATATGTCCAGTAGCTAGCTTATTGATCGCCTAATCACTCCCAAACAAAACAGATGTTCGCTATTATGGTCTCAATAGGGGCCTAGCCACCCGATGGGTGTCACAGCAACTAGCTACTATCAAGTGATAAATCAAGTGATAAATCAAGTGATAAATCAAGTGATAAATCAAGTGATAAATCAAGTGAGATATCAGACAGGACAGTAAGTGAGTTATCGAGGA
>JAKBHQ010000383.1 GCA_021836665.1 Thermoplasmata archaeon | reverse complement strand
AATATATAGGTGAAACCGGGGCCAACCCAATCGTCTTTAGGGCGGACAAGGTCGACGTTAAAGAGATCGCCGCCCTCAGACCGGATGGGATACTCATTTCCCCTGGTCCTGGACACCCGAGGGAGGCGACCCTATCGAACGAGATACTGCGGAGCCTCTCCAAAGAGATTCCTACTTTCGGCGTCTGCTTAGGTCACCAGTGCATCGGGGAGGTTTTTGGTGCCAAAATCGTACGGGCAAAGATCCTCATGCATGGAAAGACGTCCCAGATAACCCACGACTCGAAGGGCGTCTTTGTAAACATGGAACAAGGATTTACGGCGACTAGATACCATTCCTTAGTTATAGAACCAGAATCTGTTCCAGCAGAACTCGAAATTACCGCACATTCCAACGACGGCTACATAATGGGTATCCGGCACAAGGAGTTCCCGATAGAAGGTGTGCAGTTCCACCCTGAGTCGATCCTGACCGAACAGGGAAGAACGGTAGTACGCAACTTCTTGGAAATGACCTTAGCTAAGGTCTGATAGCGGCCTCGGGGCTCATCCTGGCGCCGTTGTCGTCGTAGCGGGTGGCGCCGTAGTCGTCGTGGTCGGCGTCGTGGTGGTCGTCGTACTCGGGACCGTTGTCGTCGTAGCGGGTGGCGCCGTAGTCGTCGTGGATGATCCAGGGGCATTACCGGTCGAGACGATTAGGTCGACCGCCGAATTAGGAGCAACGGTCGTACCGGGCCCGGGCGTCGTATCTAAAACGGTCCCTTGTGCCTGGAGTGAATCCTGGTAGGAAACCGTTCCAACCGATAGCTGTACCGTTCCGAGGGTATTCGCCGCCTGGGCTAGTTGCTGACCCACGACATTAGGTACGGTGACTTGAGCCGGTCCGTTGGAGACGACCAGATTCACCGTCGAGCCTTTGGCTGCGCTCGACCCTCCAGCCGGAGTCTGACTCACCACGCTCCCCAAGGGAAGTTTGTCCGCAACATAGCTGGTCGAAACGTTAAATCCCGCATTTAAAAGGGTCGTCTCGGCGGTCGAGATATTTACTTTGGTGACATTGGGGACACTAATCATCGCCTGACCGGTCGAGACGACCAGATTCACCGTCGAGCCTTTTTGCACCGATGCTCCGCCCTTCGGATTTTGTGAGGTGATCGTCCCGGCGGCTTTGGTCGATTGTGAATAGGTGGTATTGATATTTAGCCCCAGGCCGGAAAGGCTCTGTTCTGCTGCGCCGAGCTGCTGACCGACTACGGCGGGAACCGAAACTAGTGTGGCTGAAGCTGCGGTTTGGGAAGTCGTCTTCTTGAAGAGGCCGAGAGCGTTCCCCCCCAGGAAGACTACTCCGGCGAGGATCAGTAGGGCCAAGAAGCCGACAAGGATGGCCATTCCGGCACCCATCTTTCGATCGGATGGAAAATCGGTAATCGGCTCGAAAGTTATCGTTTCCGGTTCATCGGATATAGTGATGATCTTAGGAACGAGAATCATCGCACGGGTAGCGTCATCCCTGGTGGCTTTTGCGAACTCTATCTCTTTACCCTGTTCAAACCGATTTAGGTCGGCGCGCATTTCTGCTGAGGTCTGATACCTGTCCGATGGATCTTTCTGAAGTGCCTTGTTGATTATCAAATCGAGGTCGACGGGTATCTCAGGATTAAACCTACGGGCCGAAGGCACGGGTTCCCGTACGTGCTGATATGCGATGGCCAAAGGGGTCTCCCCGGTAAAGGGCACCCCACCCGTTGCCATCTCATAGAGTACGACTCCCAGCGAATAGATATCACTTCGGAGGTCGAGCTCTCCGCCTTGTGCCTGCTCGGGGGAGATGTATGTTGCCGTCCCCATAATCGATCCAGTTTGAGTCAGGTCCGAATCTCCCGATAGTGCGCGAGCGATTCCAAAATCAGCCACTTTCACCAGTCCATCTGGGGTAATTAGCACATTAGAAGGCTTGATATCACGATGGACTACGCCATTTTTATGGGCGAAAGAAAGGGCAGCAGCAACGTCGGCTGCGATCGCGGCGGCCGCCTTCGGATCTAACGGGGATTTCTCCTTTATCACCCTCGAGAGGGTCTTGCCTTCCACGAGTTCCATGACGATGTAGTAGGTGTTGTCCGCCTGTCCCCAGTCGTATACGGAGACGATATTTGGATGTGATAAGTTGGCCGCCGCCTGTGCTTCTCGCCTAAAGCGTTCGACAAAGGCCTCGTTAGTTGAGAGCTCTGGAAATAACACCTTCAGGGCGACGCGCCGATCTAGTAAGTTATCGTTGGCCTCGTACACCTCGGCCATGCCTCCACGCGCAAGCTTTTGAATTACCTCATATCTTCCGCCATAAGGCGATTCCAAAATGCTGGCCATCTCTTACCTGTCCCCAATCACCCGGCGCCCAGCGCCGCTTGCAATATCGCCTTGACTACCGGACCCGCCTGAGTCGCGCCCGTTGAAATTCCCACCAGTCCCGCTTGCTTTGGAACCACTACCGCTACGGCAACGGTTGGTGCGTTGGCCGGCGCAAAGGCCACCATCCAGTTGTCAGCCCCAGAAATCGTCGAACCGGCGCCTAGTGTCGTCTGCGCAGTACCGGTCTTTGCCGCTATCTTTACGCCAGGTATTGCGATACCCGATGCCGTTCCACCTTGGACAACACCTTCCATCTCGGAGGTCACGATGCTAGCGGTGGCAGGAGAGGTTGCCACCTTGTATACCTTCGGTTGGTACTGCTTGATTACCTGGTCTTGAAAATTTCTTATCTGGTACATCAGGTGCGGTGTCATCATGAGTCCTCCGTCCGCTATTGCACCGCCGACCATCGCCATCTGCAGCGCAGTGGCGCTGACATTACCCTGCCCTATCGCAGAATAAGCAAGTTGAGGTAGGTTGCGATTGAAAAATGAAGCCGGTGGAAAGGTAGAAGCGGCTGCCCCTCCTATGTCGAGCGGTGGTACCTGGTTAAAGCCAAAGGCGGCGGCTTCGTCTGAAAGATTAGCCGCTCCCAGCTTGAGGCCAATCTGGGCGTAACCAGTATCACAGGAGACCTTCAGGAGCAGGGGAATGGTGCCTCCGCAGCTCTCGTAAGCGTAGTTATGAAGGGTGTTGGTGGTAAGGGGCAAAGGGATCTGGGTCACCGGAGGGAAGTTGATCGATGCTATCGATGGATCATGGTCGTAAACCGCTGAAGTCGTCACTATTTTAAACGAGGACCCAGGGGGGTAGGCCCTAGCGATAGCCCTATTGAGTAGCGGCTGATTCGGATTGGTAATAAGGGACTTCCAAGCCGCCTGTTCTGTAGCGCCGGAGTGCGATGCCAAAGGTGACGGGTCGTAGCCTGGATTGGAAACCATGGCAAGAATCGCACCGGTATTCGGCTGAATCACGACTGCGGCCCCTTTTCGACTCCCTAATGCGGAATCTGCAACCTGTTGCAAATTCGAGGAGATGGTGGTCGTCACCGAGTCCGTAACGTAGGTCGAGTTTAGAAGATCGGTAAGGGATCGAATGGTAGGGGTGTGGCCAGTCAAGTACTTGTTGTACGCTGCTTCGATACCAGTAACTCCATAATCGATCGAATAAAAGCCCGTAACGTCTCCATAGAGGCTCCCATAGGGATAGACCCGCTGATAGTGGTATACATCATTGACCGGCTTGGACTCCGCTATCACCTTGCCATCCCCGGTCAGGATCGCTCCTCTTGGAAGGGAGAACGCGTTGACTACTTGTCGGACATTTCCGGGGGCATTTGCTAGCTTCTTAGCTTGAATGACCTGGAGGTTGTTCAGCTGTAAAAAAAGGGCCCCAAAAAGAAACAGGAGCACGAGGCCAATCTGGGAAATTCGCCTATCCATCGCTACCCGCTCCCAAGTGTCGTGGAGGTGGTTTGAAACTGCTTCTGGCTATTCACCTCGGACATCAAGTTAGAGATGAATAGGTTCGCTGCGCTAAGAGATGGTTCGACTACTCCACTATTCAATTCGACCTGACGCGCCTGGTTCACCGAGGATAGTTGGACACTAGTCACCTTGACCAGTTTCGGATCGAACCACAGAACACCGCCCTTACGCCCCTGGTAGATAGCGACGTACTTCCCTGAGGTGCCGACGTAGTAGGAGTTCTTTGCGTACAAGTCGATGACTCCGGCGACTACGGCAGCTACTACGGCGACGGCTAAGACGAAAAGGGTGGTCCTTATCATCTTCATAATCAACGAGGTTCGCTGCACTTCGCGCTTTGGAATTGGGCTGGGAATGGCAGTAATCGCCGCTCGCCTGGTATTCGTAGAAATAGATATCCTCGATAGTGGGGATTTCGGGCGCTCCTGCTCAGCGGGATCGGCTCTGCGACCAAGCTGCGAGCCCGATCCGACGTCGCGACCTAATGCTGTACCACGACTATCCGAGGGCAACGAGGAAATCTCGGCAACCCTGACGACTACGACCGTTATGTTGTCGCTTCCCCCACTCTTTTTGGCCATGCTAACGAGTTCCTCGGCAGCCGATTGTGGGTCCTTATGTTCGATGAGTACTTTCCGAATCTGCGGCTCCACAAGCTCATTGGTAAGTCCGTCCGAACAGAGCAGTATCACATCACCTTCATAGGGCTCGATCTCCCAAAGATCGACCTCTATATCGGGTTCAACTCCAACCGCCCTGGTTAAAACGTGCTTAGCACGGTGCATCGAAGCGTCTTGCACGGAAATTCGTCCTGAGCGCAGAAGCTCGCCTACGTAGGTGTGGTCCTCAGTAACCTGGATTAGGTCGAGATCGTGCAGCAAGTAGGCCCGAGAATCCCCGACCGAAAGGATCTCTAAAAGGTCTCGATCAAATTCCTCATTCGCCTCGAATGGCACCAGCATCGTAAGCGTGGTCCCCATGCCCGATAGCTCAGGCGTCGTAAGCGAATGTTCAAATACGGCTACATTTGCCTCTTTGACCGCCTCAAACAGTCCTTGTTTGCCCGCAAAGCCCTCTAGCTTGGTCAGAAAATCTACGACTATCTTTGAGGCTACCTCTCCCCCAAAGTGACCACCCATTCCATCGGCCACGGCAAAAACCTTGCCGTTTGCGACCATGGAATCTTGATTCATAGTCCTGACCAGACCCTTATCGGTTGCGGCCCCCCACTCCAGTCGCATCAGAGTCCCACCACAAACCGGTTCTGGCCGACCATAATGGTATCTCCAACCTTTAGCATCCTTGACTTAGTGATCCTTT
>JAKBHQ010000337.1 GCA_021836665.1 Thermoplasmata archaeon | reverse complement strand
TTACTCTTCTCTTCATCGCTAAGCCGAGCAAGCCTGTCATTCTTGGCAACGAGCATCGCGGCGGACCCAGCTTCGGTCTTAATTCCAGAAGCGACACCCCAATAGTAGAAGACTATGCCCAATACTGCATCGACGACGAGGTCATAAGGATACTGAATAAGGCCCTTCCCGTGGTTGTACGGTGAGCCAAAGGCCGCTGAGCCAAAGTAACTCATGAGAAGCATCGCAATCAGGTATCCAAACAACCAGTATGCAGCCTTCACGGCTACTCCATCAACCTTATCAAGGGTAGTACCTGCCCTAGAAGCGACGATCGAATAGATTATCGCACCGACCAAAAGTGCCACGATCAACTTCCAGTCGATCCCCCAGCCGGTCCAGTAGATAATCATCGTTCCGACGATAAAGGCGACAGGACCTATAATCTTCAGGCCACTTAATGTAAAGGGCCTATGTGCATCTGATTCTGTCTTTCGTAGAACGGCCGCAGATATAGGACCAATCATATAGGTAAAGACGGTAGCCGAGGAGATAACTCCGACCAGGCTTTGCCAAGATGGGAAGGGCAGCAGGAAGATGATTCCGCCGATCAAAGTGACCAACAGTGCCAAAAATGGAACCGAGGACTTTGGATTTAGCTTCCGAAATGGCGCCGGTAGATACCCGTTATTAGCCGATGCATAGAGCACCCTCGCCGTCGAAGCCAAATAGACGTTTCCAGTACCAGCCGGTGAGACCACCGCATCAAAGTACAAAATTACCGCCACCCAGCCCAGCCCGATCGCCGAAGCCACTTGTGCGAAAGGCGAAGTAAAGCTCAACCCTGCCCAGCCTTTACCAAGACCTTTTGGATCTATAGCTGCGACGAACACTACCTGCAGCAGCGTATAAAGCACAATGCCAATCGAAATTGCTGTAATTATCGCCCTGGGAACGTCCTTCTGTGGGTTCTTAGCCTCACCTGCGAGATCGACGGCTTGCCTGAAACCTAGAAAGGCAAAGACAATTCCCGAAGTAGCAACGGCCTTCAAAATGCCCGATGTCCCATAAGGAGCGAACCCGCCAGTTGCAGTAGCGGTGTAATTACCCCAGTGCTTGGCAACGAAAAGAAATAGAATTATGGTCAAACCTGGCGTAAGGAACTTGAAGGTCGTCACTATCGTGTTGGTCTTTGCGAAGACCTTGACACCATAGGAGTTGATACCAAAAAACAGTATCAGCAGAAGAGCCTCAATGATGAAACGCTCTGCAGAAGAATTCGACAAACTCGGAATATAGTGCTCAGCGTACTGTACAACGGCTTCGGCTTCAATGGCCGGAACCGATGCATAGGCTAGAAAAGCTCCCCATGACATTATGAAGCCGACGAGCGGACCGTGGGTAAAGTGCGGATACCGCGCTATTCCCCCAGCCTCTGGTGCCATACCTGACAGCTCTGCGTAAACCAGGCCAATGAGCATGACGGCAATTCCGCCTATGATCCAGCCTATGACCGCCGAAGGACCCGCATCATTTGCGGCGTAAAGCCCTCCGAATAGCCACCCAGAACCGATGATGGCACCGAGCCCCGCCATGGTGAGGTCTAGTCGACTCATAGCACGCTTGAGTACGACACCCCCCTCTGGCTGTGTGCTCATACACATCCCCCTTCTTGTTTATGCAACTTACTCATAAACCGCATTATGCGGATAGCAGAAAGCTAGCACCTTTTTAAACGAGATTGAAGGATTTGTAGTAACAATCGTGTTATCTCTCACATTTTTTGCCCCGGGGTCACTCATCGGGTAGCTATTTCCAGTAGAAAGGTGCCTATAAACTGTGCAGCTAAGAGGTGCCGTTTCCCTTGGTGCGCCTCGGAACAAGTCGATAAGCGTCGTAGACGCTGTCGAGTTTTTTAATTGAAACTAAAACCGAATCCAAGTGGGATGGATCGGCGAGTTCGAATTCGAACCGCATCCTCGAAATCCGATCACTGCCGGCCTGCGACGAACTCGAAAGAATATTCACATGATGTTCAGCTAATAGTCGGGTTACGTCGGCGAGCAGCCTGGACCTGTCGAGGGCTCTGACTTCGATCGTCGTAGCAAAGACCCCAGAATTTGTCTTATCCCATTCGACCTCGATGAGTCGCTCGGTAGAACTTGCGAAAAGTGACATCGCGTTCGGGCAGTCGCTCCGATGAACCGAAACCCCTCGCCCGCGGGTAACAAAGCCGACTATTTCGTCTCCCGGTACCGGGCTACAACAGCGCGACAGACGGATCATGACGTCGTCTAAACCCTCGACATATATCCCCGCCGAACCGCTGCGCCTGCGGGTGAATCTTGGGGCGTTGAGGCTGATTGGGAGCTGTTCGTCGGAGTCTCCTTTATGGAGCTCCTTAAGTAACCTCTGTACTACGCCTTTAGCGCTAATGTGTCCTTCGCCAATTCCAGCTAAAAATGTATCGGTGTCACCGACGCCCATCATTTCGGCGAGCTGGGTCATCCCAGATGATGCGGTAAGCTTTTGCACCGGGAGGCTCTCTTTGCGCAGCGCCTTGACCAGCTCTTCCCGACCGGTCTCGATAGAGTCCTCGCGGCGCTCCTTTGAAAACCATTGCTTGATCTTTGACCTTGCTCGAGCGGTCGCAACCACCTTGAGCCAGTCCCTAGAGGGTCCCGCATTTTGGACCTTCGAGGTGAATATCTCGACGGTATCACCGCTACGGAGTTCAGAATCAAGGGGGACCAGGCGGCCATTGACCTTTGCGCCTATACAGCGGTGTCCAACCTCGGTGTGGACCGAGTAGGCAAAATCGATCGGCGTGGCCTTGGTGGGTAGAGTAATCACCCTGCCTTTTGGAGTAAAAACGTAGACTTCGTCTAACTCGAGGTCAAGCTTCAAGTTCTCTAGAAACTCGATCGGATCTGGCGTATCGCGCTGCCAATCGACTATCCTCTGCAGCCAGATCATTTCCGCCTGGCTCGAGCCCTCTTTATATCCCCAGTGTGCTGCTACCCCAAACTCGGCCCTCTGATGCATCTCCTTGGTCCTGACTTGTACCTCGAGAGGATTTCCCGTCGGAAGCATCACCGTGGTGTGTAGCGACTGGTAGAGGTTAAATTTAGGTGCGTTTATGTAATCCTTAAACCGTCCTGGCAGCGGATTCCAAAGCGAATGGACTACCCCGAGTGCAGCCCAGCAATCCTTTTCGGTAGCGGTTATAATCCTTATCCCGATGATGTCAAATATCGAGTCAAAGTCCTTTGATTTAAGGACCATCTTTTCATAGATGCTGTATAGATGCTTCGGTCTCCCGCTAACCTCTCCCTCGATGCCGACGGCAAGGAGCCTTTCGGTCGCAGACTCAATAACTGATTGGAGGTATTGCTCCCGCTCCGGAGAGCGCACCTCCACCATCTGTTCAATCTCCGCATAGCGTCGCGGATGCAGGGTGGCAAATGCTAAATCCTCTAGCTGCCACTTAATCATCTGGATACCAAGTCGATGGGCAAGAGGCGCATAAATATCGAGGGTTTCTTGGGCTATACGCCGCTGCTTTAGCTCCGCAAGCGCACCCACCGTCCTCATGTTATGTAGGCGATCAGCCAGCTTTATCACGAGTACCCTAGGATCCCGAGCCATCGCCAACAGCATCTTCCTCATTGTCGCTGCTTGCTGGGCTTCACGAGACTCAAAACTCAGCCGATCCAGCTTTGTCACCCCGTCTACGACCCTTGCTACCTGCTCTCCAAAGCTCGCTTCCAACTCCCCTAGGGAAAGCTCAGTATCTTCCACTGCGTCGTGCAATAGTGCACTCGCTATTGTGATGTCATCGACACCCAGCTCACAAACGATCTGAGCAACGCCAAGTGGATGAATAAGGTAGGGCTCCCCAGACTTTCGAAACTGTCCATCGTGTGCCTTCTCTGCGGCCTCATAGGCAGCCCGAATCATCCCGGTATCCAGACCAGGGTGCGAGTCCTCGTAGGACCGGATAAGCCGATCAGGATTCGGAACGTGGGAAACGATCTGATCCCTTGCCGCAAATGCCATTTGCTTAGAGACTAGACCAAATTAACCAGTTTGCTAACTATTTGGAGCATCCGCCGACTGGCGTAGGAACGAAGTTACATTTATTAACAGTTCAAGTCTGGTAGTGCCGGTCTTAACCTAACGCCTCTTTTTTGTCTTGGACTTCGATCCACCTCGCGGGCTTTGAGCCACCGACCTGACGCCATCGCCGTTTGAAGCTGCGTTTGCTCCTACCAAAGCGGCCTCCTTGGGAGTCAGGAGTACCTGCGCTCCACCCTTGGCCTCTAACCTCATTCGAAGGGTCTTATACCTCTTTTCCCGCTCCTTGAAGAGGACCAAGAGGGGGGATGCGATGAAAATCGAAGAGTAGGCTCCGGTGGTGAGTCCCACGAATAGCGCCAAACCGAAGTCTTGCAAAGTCGTTGCACCAAGGAGCTCCGCACCAATTAGCAGGATAGACAGAATCGGGATGATAGCGACGATTGAAGTGTTCAACGATCTCATCAGCACCTGGTTTACAGAAAGGTTAACCGTGTCGGCGTAACTCATTCGGCCCTTGTTGGCAAGGTCCTTAACGTTCTCCTGGATCCTATCGAAGACGACAATCGTATCGTAGAGGGAGTATCCCAAGATCGTGAGAACGGCAATAACCGTCGCAGGTGTGACCTGAAAGCCCACTATCGCATAGATGCCGACGGTAACCAGTAGGTCGTGAACAACAGCCAACAGGGCAGCCCCGGCCATTTTCCATTCAAATCGCAACGAGATATACAGAGCTATCCCAAGGAAGAAAAAGATCAACGCCCTTTCCGCAGCTGCGGTGATCTCTCCACCCCAGGTTGGTCCGACGTCGGAAAGTCCTACAGTGGAAACCGCTACCCCTCCGTCTTTAGCCAAAAGCGCTGAAACCTTGTCCTCTAGAGCCGTTCGGGCCGGCACGCTCAAGGAGGATAGATCTGCCTCGACTTCGATAGTTCGCCCGGACTTGCCGCCCAGTGAAACCACCGTGGCCTGTCGGACGCCCAGTGATGCTACGTCAGACTGGGCCTTTGCAACGGTCAAGGTCTGCGACGGCACCTCCCATGAAGTACCACCTTTGAAATCGATACCAAAATTAAGGCCCCTAATGCCAACGGCCCCAAGTCCGACGATAATCACTATCGAGGAGAGTATGAACCAGTTTTTCATCTTTGGGATGAATGCAAAG
>JAKBHQ010000084.1 GCA_021836665.1 Thermoplasmata archaeon | reverse complement strand
GCCAGAGACGACGACGGCTAGTGGAAAGTTCCTAGTTTGAAGGGGCGTGTAGATCAGGAAGTCGAGCGACTCGGAGATCATAAACGTTGCGCCAGAAGCGAATGCTAGTGTCGGTGTCGAAACGAAAGCCGACACGACGGCCCCAATTACTATGGCTCCAAATCCGACTTTGATGTTGGTGAGCCTCTGGAGGATATCCCTTGCGACGAATGCGAAAGCGGCAAGGTAAACCCCCGATGGAGCGTAAAGGCCGAATCCGACGGGCAGGACATGAGCCCCAGGAATGACCTTGCCAACGTGGGCAATCATCCAGTTCGCCCCTACTATCACTCCGACGTAGAGAAAAAAAGCCACGACGGCCGCTGATTTGGTCTTAGTGTCGGTCTCTTTGATCCACTGTTTGTTGGAGGGACCAATCATCTGTTGTTTCAATTTATGGATTCCTAATCAATGCTCTTGTATTGCGATCTGTTTGTCTTGCTGTATGTCTTCAGCGTGTTCTAATTTTGTCGTATTCAAACATGAGCCTTTCAATTAAAGTGACCTCCGCTTCGGACTTGGTCAAGTCCGACCGTATCGCCATCGGTTTGATAGCAATGCCCCCGCGTACGTTGAAATCTCCGAAAACTCGCAGGTACAACGGGGATATCTTCGATACCAGATCGTCGGCGATAATATTGACGCAGTCTTCGTGAAAGGCTCCGTGGTTGCGGTAGGAGAAGAGGTAAAGCTTTAGGCTCTTCGACTCTACGCAGAGCCGATTTGGAACGTAGGTTATATCGATTCGCCCAAAGTCCGGTTGGCCGGTCATCGGGCACAGACTCGTGAATTCCGTGCAGTCCAAACCGACTACGTAGTGGGACTCAGCGTGTTTATTGTCGAAGACCTCAAGCATGTCGGCATTTGGCCCATCGAAGCGGTACTCGGTCTTCGAAGACCCGAGGAGTGTCAATTTAGAAGAGTCGCTGGAACTCTCGGTCATAATAAGTCCTTTTGGAACATGTGTGCTTTGAATCACCATCAAGCCTAAATCGAAACCATCAAGCCTAAATCGAATTTGTTGGGGTTCAAGGCTAAAGCAGATACCAAGAGGACCGGTGAATTCGAATTAAGCGAAGTAGGACAATGGAAAACAGGGCAGATCCTGTCCGGCTTGCTGAGGCTATTTACCCCGCAAACCGTGAGGTGCCCGGATCAAAAAAGCAAGAAGCCAACTTTGGATATATAAAGTGCAGACATTGTCATGCCCTGCTTAGGGCGAGGGCGGATTCCGAGGATACAGCGAAGTAAAAAAATTAAATCAGAAATGGTCTTATCAGTTGCGTGATCCGCGAGATCGACTTTGCCACTCTTTTGAATCCATCTTTTCGTGAAGGTCATCGTGAGGATCTTTTGGGTCTGATCTTGATAACTTTGCCTCCAGGGTAAATCATCTCCGTGCTCGCATATGAGCGGTTTAGTTTCTGGGGACAAGATCAACTAGTTAAGTGTGTCGGGGGCCCTGACATTACTTAGGGCGTATCGTTCGCCCTTTGGGATGGAACTTTCCGCTACCTATTCGTTGGAGAAGCGACTTTTCAGTATCGGCGTGTGTCAGTTCTTGGCCTCGTTATTCAGCCGTTATTATATCTAGATCTGAATAGAATAAATAGAAGCTGAAAATACGAGCGGTTGATTGGAAGGAGAGGAAGTAGTGACTGACATTGGAGGCGAAAAGGCTGATCTGGTCCTTGATGTTCGGCCAATTCTGGCCGGAGGACAGGAGCCGTTCGATGCCATTATGCAAGGCGTCGCTGCCTTGAAAGAAGGTCAGGATCTCGTGATAATTGCGCCCTTTGAGCCCGTTCCCCTAGAAGGCGTACTTTCCGCCCAGGGATTCACTTACCAAGTTACCCAATACTCTCCGGATCACTTTTCGGTCACTTTTCATCGGGACTAGTGGGACATGATGCTGGAATTCGAAAGATGCAAAGAATCAGTTTTACCCTTTCGATTAGGGAATGTGAGGTAGAGGATGATGCAGGAGATGGCTAAGGAAGAGACCCTTGATCGGGCGTGGTCAGCGCTTCGAGGGGTTATCGATCCAGAGTTAGCGCTGGATGTTGTTGCATTGGGTCTAATTTACAGGCTGGAGTTTGTCGAAGACCGACTCGAGTGCGATATGACTCTGACGACACTTGGCTGCCCGGTTTCTGAATCGATGCCGATCCAGGTTCATGAGGCACTAGAGCATTGCAGTGGTTCTGAAGTAGAAGTCAAGGTGGTCTGGAGTCCTCCGTGGAGTGTAGATATGATCGACCCAGCAAGCGCCAAGGCACTTGGTCTTCGCCGCTAAGCGGTATTCGCAATTGACGTCGAAGATCCATCGACGTCAATTGGCTTGTGATTAACTTGGCTCAGCGAAGTGCGACAGCATCCGTGAAGGCCTAATCGCTAGGTTCGAGGATACCGACACAGCGGCCAGGGCTAGCGCCCCAGATCCGAAGGAGAACAACACCCCGTCCATAGTTGCCAAGCCGACGATGATCAAGGTGAAACCGAATGTCACCATGACAAAACTGGCTCTTGCCACCGATGGATTTAGCAGGTCAGAGAAGACCAGGGGTCTGTTATTGCGGGTGAACTTTACCCCCGAAGCGCGCAGTATCCCCCAGGTGATAAATGGTACAACCTTGTGGGCGTGACCGATTATGGCTAGTGCAATCCAAGCGCCTAGCGATACAATTTCGGCCGCCACAAGTTGCACGCGTAACTGTGAGGCTGGTTTTGACAGAACTGCTGCGATAGCGAAGCCGATAGCGCTAACTAGGAATATTGCCGAGACCAGGACATAGCCCTGGAGTAGCTCCAACTTGCGCCGCCTCTTGATGATCACGCTCACCAGGGTATATAGATGTGAACCAAGGGCAATCACGATAATTACTCCTGCGACTGTCGATATCAAGGTGCTCGATGCGAGCATTCCAATCACAAAGATGGTCACTCCAATTGTGAGGCCAAAGATCGCTACCTGGGTCGATCTGTTGGACTTGCGATGGGAGAGCATGAACATCGGCCAGAGCTTTTCAGATACGGCAACGTAACTTATGCCTAACCAGCCAAGGATGCCGATATGGGCATGAGCGATGACCAAATTCGGAGAAAGGGTGAAAAAGCTTTCGTGAGCATTGCGGTCCACTGCGTAGGTGATCCCAAAGCAAGCAACCGCCACGAGCATGATCGAGGAGATCCGGGCGCCGGTAATCGAGATCCCCTTGCCCTTCACCGAAAGTGGCTTGGAGAGGTTGATAACGAGGAGCACGACTCCGATTACCGCAAGTATTCCTGATGCGACGACCATTGGGTTTATCTCAAGCAGGAAGCTGGTTGCGAGACCGATCGAACCCGCGCCAAAGAGTCCACCGCCCCAGTAGGAGAGTTGGGGGTGCCTGAGCTTCTGGGCCGTAATGACCGGGATGAACTGGTGCATCGCGCCAAGGACCGCCATCGACGCCACACCGAGCATGAACATGTGGGTCATTCCTATCGCTAAATGGCCCGTTGGATTATCAACTACCCTTGACCCGAGAAAGACCCCGAGGATCCCATCTGTGAAAAGCGCAAGTGCGGCGATGGCAAAGAAACCAAGGGGAAGCTTTGGTGGCGGAACGCTCTTGGGCATGCCAAGGTTTGAATGGGAGTAGTTGTTAACCGGAGCCGGAGAATCAATTGGAACACCATTCACGATTAGATTGCCTCACTTATGCCAAAGTCGATTATATTTCTATTGGAAAGTATAATAAAAAGGAGACGAAGTGAGCGGCCGTGTTGAGAATTTAGATTCCGATGGCGCAGTGATCCAAGTGGCATTGGGGAACAAGCCGACCGAAGCACAACGTGTGCAAAGCGCTATCGAGGCCCACCACGCCGAGATGGCCAAGAGGCTCTCAACATTAGCGAATTCAATGGCAAAAGGGGCTTCGCCAGAATCCCACTCCCAGTTGGCGAAGGATTTTTCTAGTTATTTGAGGAGCGATATCCTCCCCCACGCACAAGCAGAGGAGACCAGCGTCTACCTACGGGCGCAAAAAGTCGGTCTATCGGAAGTGGTCGAGACGATGCTTTTCGAGCATCGCTACCTAAGGGCGAAGATCGACGAGTTCGAGACCCTTTCTATGTCGGAACAGGCGGCCCTCTCGCTGGTGATAAGCGAGGTTTTCTCTATCCACGCCCAAAAGGAGAACCTCTTTATCTTGCCGCAGGTACTATCTTCGGTCACAGATGGAGAGGCCGCCGAGGTACTTTCTGAGATCCAGCATGAGTTCGCCGAGTCGAAGAGGGCTCCAGCTGCCTCGACGATCGATCTGCGACCACTGCCGCCAAAAGCCCGTCACGATGTCGTATTTTCGAAAATACAGTCCTTGGAGATCGGTAGCTCAATCACGGTAGTAAATGATCACAACCCCAAACCACTTTTCTATCAGATCGACGCTCTTTGGCCAGAGGGGTATAGTTGCTCAATCGCAAAGGTTGACGATAGGACTTTCACGATGGAGATTACCAAACTTGGCTAATAGCGACCCGATTCTCGATGCCTTGGTCCCTTCGCTGAGCAGCGCTGTCGTTGACCTCTCCAAGGCCTTAGCCAGGTCTGGCGAGCCACGATTAGCTGCGGGCCTTCTTTCTCGGGCATGGGCCGAACTCTACCGAAGTGGCGGCTTTTTAAAAGAGACTAAGTCGATGGAGGCTGCGATGCACTTCATTTCTCGCCTCGATCATTCAGAGGATATAGGAGAAGACCTGGACCTCACTGGGCCAGTGGGCGACCAAGCTGATTCGCTTCCAATAGACCTACGGCCCCTCGCTCCAATTGACAGGCATTCAGAGGTAATCTCCCGTTTCGAAGCCTTGGCGGATGGCGAAGAATTTGTCTTTGTGAACGACCACGATCCCAAGCCCCTCTATTACCAGTTAAAGGCGGAATACGAAAGGGTTTTCGATTGGGACTATCTAAAAGGCGGCCCCGAAGAATGGATAGTGAAAATCACCATGTCACCCGGACAAGAGGCTCCAGGTGAAGAAGAAACTTTAGATAAAGTAGTTCAGGATTGATTCACCCGCAGCTTCGACGGCGGCTATGGATCCGGACTAAGTGGGCACAGTTGGGTGGGCACAGTAGGGTGGCACAATAGGTGATGCGACGAATGACAGATATTGCATCTGAAGTCCCAGAGGGAAATTTAGCGTTACTCCCGGTCTACGG
>JAKBHQ010000259.1 GCA_021836665.1 Thermoplasmata archaeon | reverse complement strand
ACGGACTTTGACAGAAGTATTGGAAGTCCCGTTGCTGCCGCTAAATGTTTAACCATTTCAGAATTGGTGGTCATTTTGCCGTCGACCATCAGTCGTTGAATCTCTAGGTTTCCATCGGCTTCTGCGGATTCCAACAGATCCATGGACATATGAGCAATGCCTCGAAATGCCGCCTGGAATAGTTCGTTGGCTCTGGTTCCACGACCCATGCCAAAGAAGGCCCCCCTGGCGCCAAAGTCCCATTTTGGAGGGCCTTGACCCGCTAATGAGGGGACGAAGATACTCTGATCATTTGGGTTAGCCCTCAGCGACATAGCTTCGGAGGCTTCTACGCTGTTGGATAGGCCAAAGGAGCTCGCCATCCATTCGATACAGGAACCGGCGGACAGGCCGATTGCCTCGATGCCCCAGGTAAGTACGGAATCATTACGGTCTATCGCAATTGGAAAGCACCCGAATTCTCCCTTGCGCTCGAAGCCGGGCCGCTTTTCTCCGACGTATAGATCCAGCATCGCACCGGTCCCCAGGGTCAATTTCGCAGATCCCGGCGTCACGCAACCCTGACCGATCATTGATGCCTGCTGATCCCCGATTAAAGCTGTGATCGGCAGGGGTCTCGAAAGCGCAGTCGCGACACCCATAGTACCTTTTGGTTCCACGAGTTTGGGAAGGAAAGAGTGGTCAATTCCGAGCTTGTCGATGCGCTGTAGATCGTAGCCGCCGCCATCGTATGAGATCAGACCGGTGGTCGCGGCGTTAGTGATGTCTGATATGTGAACTTCGCCTTTAGTTAGCACACTAACCGCAAAGCTATCAATTGTCCCCAGTGCCGGTTGGGCGATTTGCCCCTCGGATGTCCTGAGTAATTCCACGTACTTGGTAGCGGTCTCGTTAGGCGCAAGCTCTAACCCCTGGGAGCGCCACATAAGACAGGTGGAAGCGGTGCGGAGGTCCTGCCATGAGATTCCGATCGGCCAACACTTATTTGAAGCCTTGTCCCAAAGTATCGCGCTCGCTCGTTGCGACGCAATTGCAATGGATTCGAGACGACTTCCGGCGTCGGCTATTGCGGCTTCGGCCACCTCTAAAATTGCCCTCTTCAGTCCAACGGTATCGATTTCCACTATTCCCGGAGCGGGGCTCAATTGCTTAGTGGGGACCTGGGCGATAAATCTGGGCCTGAAGTCGACGAGCGAGACTTCCGAGGCCCTAATGGAAGAGGATCCGATGTCGATTACCAGCACTGTCATCGGAGGTTACCTTTCTGAAATTTTGACTTGGATCTTTTTAGGTCGCGCTAGCGACGCCGACTCTATTAGCCGTTTCCAACTCTAAGCCGGGCAATGGAAGACAAGAACTGCGTCCTTTGTGCCTCGATTTGAGAGGTAGTTAGTTCCTTATATCTAGCAATTGCTTCGGAGGCTGGCTCGAGTTCTAGCTCTGCTTTGGAATGGTCAAGTATCGCGATCCGTGACCTTCTCATTAGCAGATCGCTGACCGAAGTGGCCAGTTCGTGCTTTATCTGGTATTCGAACTCTCCGACTAGGTCTCCGCCTGCGAGGGCCTGATAAGACGAGGGGTCTTGCCCCATCGTCTTGATTACCGACACTGCCTGAGCTCCATAGCGCTCTACGAGGTGGGTGGTGATTGAATTTAGCGTTTCGGAACCGAGTTGACTGGGGAGGTGTGATCTGACCCTAGCCGTTAGTTGGGCACGGTCTGATACCGGAAAGGAGCCGACCAAGTTGATCCTTGATGTCATTGAATTTCGCTGGTGGTCCAGCTTTTCACACACAAGATCAACCGCCGATTGAGCCATCGCTCGATATGTGGTTAGCTTGCCACCAGCGACAACTATCGCCCAAGGGGTCGGAGTGAGGATCTCATACTTTCTCGAAAGCTCCGCGGTATCAGAAGCATCGATATCCGGCTTCAATAGCGGCCTTAAACCAGACCAACCCCCGGTTATGTCGGCTTTTGAGACTTTGGTCGAGAAGCGAGCGTTTATCGCTGACAGGAGGTATTCAACGTCGGAATCGTCGATATCGGGTGCAGAAACTGGGCCATTAAATGGGGTGTCGGTGGTGCCGAAGTATGAGTATTCACCCCACGGAACGACGAATATTCGCCTTCCGTCTCCAACTTCTATCGCACCGGCCGAGTTGAGGGGAAGTTTCGATCCGTGTACGGCTAGGTGAACCCCTTTCGCCGGAACTATGCCTACTCCGGAGTTGGATCTCGCCAATTCGGATAAAGCCCCATTAGCCAGTCCACCGGCAAGGACTACCACCCTCGAACGTAAGGTGAAGGGTTTTCCATCTCCGACGGACGTATCGGGTAGGCAGTTTACTTCCGCATATCCCGACGCTCCGGGACCGGTAAAACCGTCGACTTTAGTGTGTGTGAAGATATCCGCACCAAAATGCTTCTGTGCGGTAATGCAGACGTTGAGGCAAAGGCGCGAGTCGTCAGCAAAAGCGTCATGATATAGGAGAGAACCGACTAAGTCCTCTCTTTGGAGGGTCGGAAGGAGTTTGAGGGTATCGTCGACGCCAAGTCTCCTATGCGCCTTAGAGGACCTTATGGATCCAGCGAGGTCGTAACCCCAGAGTGTTGCGGAGAGGCCGAATAGTTTTGAAACTCCCTTCAGCCTGCTTCGGGAGTGTACAGGTATCACAAATCCCAAGGGCTTCACCAAATGGGATGCCGTCTTTTGCAGGATTGCTCTCTCTCGGAGGCTCTCTGCGACGAGTCGGACCTCACCTCGTTCGAGATAGCGCAGGCCGCCATGGATTAATTTGGAAGACGCGGAAGACGTCTTGGAACCTATGTCGTCAGACTCCACCAACGCCACTTTGAGGCCACGCGATGCCGCATCCAAGAGAACGCCCGATCCCGTAGCACCTCCTCCTACGACTAGTACGTCGTAATCTTTGAGCGAACTGTTCATGAAACCTCTTGTTATTCCTGGACGACGGTGGATGCCCTTTATAGGTCCAAACTGTTGTGATACCACACTAGGGCATAGTTGGACAATAGGGCTATGTCGCTGGGCTCTAAGGCTATTTTTTGCGGACCAGTTTGTGTTGTTTGAGCTAGTTGTTCGATATAGCGGATTGTAGACAAATCATTCCAGGTTCGGAATATTCGTAAATGATTGTTAGTTGCTAGTTAGTGTGAATAAAGGGGATTCTTCGTGAAACAGGATCGGAAAGTTGCCGCGCTGGAGATGGAGACTCGTTTTAGGGCCGAGGGCAAAAAAGTTACCCCACAACGACAAAGGATATTCGATCTCCTGGCCGAAAATACGGAGCACCCTACAGCCGAGAACATCTTTCGGATGGTTCAGCAAGATATGCCTACGGTATCACTTAAGACCGTATATCAGACCTTAAACGAGCTTGGACAATTGGGCATGGTCAACTTTTTAGAACTTGGTGGTGGGTCGATGCGATTCGATCCAAATGTCAATCACGACCACCAGCACCTAGTTTGTGAGGTGTGTGGGTCGGTCGCCGACATCGACTTGGGGCCGTTGGAACGAGTTTTTAACGGGCGTAGCGACGTAGTATTTCTTGTCACCCGGGCAGAGGTAATTCTAAGGGGTGTATGCGAGGTTTGCCAAAGTATCGACCCTGATAGCGCAAACCAACCGGAGGTCGGTTCAAGGCAAAAAGTGCCGTCAGACTGAGCGGAATCCATAGAGACTCGCCAGACACAGTCGTATCGGCGCGCTCTGGTGGCCTAGGTGGTCCACCAGAATGTGAATCAAACTGTCCACCTGCAGAAAATAGATCAGAACAGATAGATCAAAATAAATAGATCAGAACAAACAAAAGGAGAAACAGACATGGCGGAACTTAAGGGTTCTAAGACCCAGGAAAACCTAAAGGAGGCCTTCGCCGGCGAGTCACAGGCCAACCGGCGTTATCTTTACTTTGCTCAGAAGGCCGATATCGAAGGCTATCCAGATACTGCGGCGCTATTTCGCTCGGTAGCAGAGGGTGAAACCGGCCATGCCTTTGGACACTTTGACTTTTTGGCCGAAGTAGGTGATCCTGTGACCGGTGAGCCCGTGGGACCGACGGAGGAGAACCTTAAGTCTGCGATTGCGGGCGAAACCTACGAATATACCGAGATGTATCCGGGTTTTGCAAAGACTGCGAGGGAGGAAGGATTTGAAGAGGTTTCGGAGTGGTTTGAGACCTTGGCCCGTGCAGAGAAGAGCCACGCTGGGCGTTTTGCACAAGGCCTAGAGGCTTTATAGTTTTTATTCTTCTGGGGGTTGGTGACTCATTGCACCGACCCCCAAATTTTGTGCTAAGCCAGAGCTTGAGCCGCCTTCTTGTTAGAGAGTTTGCAATTAGTCGATCCGCATTGGTCTGCGCGGTATGTGGCTGAAGAGTGTTGCCCCGAGGGATATGACCATCGAATGGAGAATGATGACTACCACCTACGACCCCTCCAACCCAAGCTACTTCGACGAAGCCGATTTTCGTCAGGAGCTGACCAGGGTCTATGACATTTGCCACGGATGTCGGGTCTGCGTTGGCTTATGTCCCTCCTTTCCGAGCTTGTTTGATGCTATTGACGCTAAAGACGGCGACGTTGGAGGTCTTTCGAAACAAGAGCAAGACAAGGTAGTGGATGAGTGCTTCGGGTGCAAAATGTGCTATGTGAAGTGCCCCTACGTCCCCCCGCACGAGTGGGAGTTGGACTTTCCTCGATTGATGCTGAGGGCAAAGGCGATCAAAGTTCACCAGGGAGAACTATCAGTTAAGCAGAAGCTTACTGACCAAGCTTTAGCTAGGACCGACCTGGTGGGCGGGCTCTCCGTGACGTTTTCCAATTTAGCAAATAAGGCCATTGGTAACAGAGAATCTGCGGCTCGTAAGGCAATGGAAAAGTCTGTGGGGATTTCACAGCATCGGCTCCTGCCGCCCTACGCCAAAGTCAGGTTTACTACGTGGTTCAAGAATCGACTCAGGCCCTTTATCAAGGACCGTGAGGCAAAAGTGTCGGTGTTTCCTACCTGTTTCATCGAATATATGGACCCTGGGGTTGGGAAGGACCTGGTCGGGGTGTACGAACATAACCACGTCGAATGTTCCTTGCCAGAAGGAGTAAAGTGCTGTGGAGCGCCTTGGCTTCATCAAGGCAACGTAGAGCAATTTAAGGCTCAGGCACGAAAGAACGTCGACGCCCTTATCAAAGAGGTCAAGATGGGGAAGGACATAGTCGTTTCGC
>JAKBHQ010000148.1 GCA_021836665.1 Thermoplasmata archaeon | reverse complement strand
AGCTTGTCCAGAGACGTCGATGTCGAGGCCTTCTACCGCAACCTCCAGCTGCCAGTCTTAGTGAGCATCGGAGCAAGAGATTCAGTTATAAACGTTTCTCCTGCAATGGAGTTGGTGAGTTCCGGTTCCTCTACAAAGTCCCTTAGCATTTATGCCGAGATTGGACACTCTGTTTTTGCCGAGGATTGCAGCAGGTACAGTGCTGAATTGGCCGAATTTGTCAGGTCAGTTACCCGCTAAACAGGGCTGCTCGCCTCATCGCAGGAGGTTGGTTGAGGATAAAGAGGAAATACCAGTTCAAAGCGGGCACCGCCGCGCGATAAATTGTGCACCGTTACGCTGCCACTGTGTTCTTCTACGACGCTCTTAACTATAGACAAACCCAGACCAACTCCCTGGTTCGACCTTGAAGGGTCCTCCTGCCAAAATCGGTCAAAGGAGTGCTCCAAACCATTTTGATTTAGTCCGGGCCCGTGATCGGAAACGGTTAACCTGCAAGTGCTATTTGATGTAATCTCGTCGATTTCTACTTCGATCGCCGATCCGGCTGGCGTGTACTTTACCGCGTTTGTTAGCAGATTGGAGATAGCTTGGCGAAGTAAGAGTTCATCGCCGCACACTTGGCTAGATCCTCTGGCACTGAAAGAGATCCTTCTATCCTTGTGCAAAACAGCAAACTCGTCGCATACTTCTGATGCAACGACCGCCAGGTCAGTTGCCTTTTTGGTCATTTCTCGCTTTTCGTCGAGGCGAGCTAGCAACAGAAGGTCTTCAACTAGTACCTTCATCTTCTGAGACTCTTTAGATATTCGGGACATCAGAGTTTCCAAGTCTGAAGGGGAGTTTTTAGCACCGAGTTTGAATAGTTCCGCATAGCCCATAATCGAAGTGAGCGGGGTTCTTAATTCGTGTGAGGCGTCAGCGAGAAACTTGCGAAGTTTCTCTTCTGTTGCGTCGCGTTCCATAAAGGCGCTCTCTATCGTCTCGAGCATCGAGTTTATCGCTCCTCCGACCCGTGACATTTCAGAGTAGGCGGAGGCGGATACGACCCTGAGCGAAAGGTCGCCAGACGAGATTTGATCGGCCGTAACGGCGATCGATTCCAGTGGAGCTAAGCCCCTTTTGAGGATTTGGAGCAAGACGATGCTGAGTGCGCCGGCAATTGCGAGACCGGTAAGAACTTCCGTAATCAGCAAGAACTGGAGCTGCGAATCGGTTTGAGCCAGCGGAATGGCAACGAAGTAAAAGGGACTGTTAGGGTCAAGTTCCGTAAGAAGGACCCGGTATCTCGATCCATTGGAGGCAATTTGGTCAAAGTAGTTTTGGCCAAGTGGGTGTGTTATGTTTCCCGTAGATATGTTCAGAGTTGGTACTTTGTTTTGCTCTCCAAAGAGAGATATCGTTCGGACTACTTGAGGGTTTTGTTTCACGATCCCAGCAATTGAATCAACTGGAAGGGAAAGGGGAGGTTGGAGTGGTCCACCGGGTCCACTAAATCCCGTTCCCGGCCCAGGTTGCAAGGGGCTGGCTTGCTCGGGTTGATGGAGTCTTCTTTTCAGAAAGGGAAGAGAGCTAGAGAGTTCCTCATCGATCTTGGTTAAAAGCGCCGATTTGTAGAGTTGAAATACGATAGTCGATGAAGACGTAAGTGCAATCAGCAGGGTTAGCAACAGAGCAATCAGGAGCCTTCGTCTTAGTGGCAACTATGCTCCTTGAGGGATTCGAACGGAGTAGCCGATTCCTCTAATGGTGTGGATCAATTTGGGCTCTTCAATATCAATTTTTTTCCTTAGATAGCTGATATAGGTCTCGAGCACACTTGCATTCGCATCAAAATCGTAGTCCCATATATGCTCCAACAACTGGACTTTTGATATGACGTTCCTTTGATTTGAAACCAGGTAATGAAGGAGTTTGTATTCGGTCGGCGTCAGATCAACCGATCTCCCGGCTCGCCTTACCTCTCGAGTTTCTTCATTGATCTCGAGGTCTCCGATGCTGAGTATGGTTCCGGATGGCGAGACAGATTCCGAACGTCTTAGTACCGCTTTGACACGTGCAATCA
This sequence comes from Thermoplasmata archaeon, assembly GCA_021836665.1. The sequence continues at coordinate 3,187 of JAKBHQ010000148.1, read as the reverse complement.
GCTCTTCAATTGAAAATGGCTTAGTGACGTAGTCGTCTCCACCGATGCTCAAGCCTTGTATTTTGTCCCTGGTGGTGTCCTTAGCTGTAAGAAAGATGATTGGCACTGGAGCACGATGCCCCTCTGCGCTTCGGATGCGCTTGACAACTTCGAAACCGTCTAACTCGGGGAGCATGACATCTATTATCAGGAGATCGGGCTTTTCGGCAGCCCAGATCTCAAGGGCCTTCCTGCTATAGTTTGCGGAAAGGGTTTCAAAGCCGTTATAGCGGAGCCCCATCTCCAGTAGTTCTGTTATGTGTTCCTCGTCGTCCACTACAAGTATTTTTGCCACTTTAACACTTTTACGCACTTACCTTGGAGAATGCTCCATCTTGGATCAACTTTTCTGTGACATTTTGTGGTATTTAGAGGTGAGACCACTTGCTGGCAGTTAGTTTTAGAAGTATTGGTTGACCCCAATGCCATAAGAAAGGTCTGGTTGATATCCGCCGAGTTCACAGAAGACGGTACTTTTTTAGGTCAGCCGTCTATAGCAGCTTGATGTTGATTATGGCACTGGGTATGCTTCCTGCGAAGGCAAAGCCAGGATATTCGAATTTGCAGCCCAGGATGACGAGCGTAGCGAGTACCAAAAGCTACCGTGGGTCGGATCCGACTTCGAACCTGTCTCCTCAGCCTGACTTCAATACGATTTGTGGTATACAACCTAATGAATCGGCGACTTGCAGCGCAGCCGCCTTGTCTGCATTGAATCGAGCGCAGGAGCTCGAAGGGGTCGCACCGATCAACCTCCCTACCAACTACCCGCTCCTTTCTCCAGCTGCGCAGCTATTTGTTTTAGTCAACCTTGAGCGCAGTTCGCGCGGATTAGCCGTCTTCAGCGGAATGAGTCCAACTTTAAACGCTATCTCCCAGCAAGGGGCCGCTCAAGGGCAGGATCCTACTTGGAACCAATACACCTATCCTTGGGCTTCAAATTACGGCTATGGCCTCCCCAATGCAATAGCCATGGTCTACGGATGGATGTATGAAGACGGTCTGGGATCACCCAACGTCAGCTGCTCAGTTGAAACGCCCGGCGGCTGTTGGCAGCACAGAAATAACATTCTGCAGGACTTTGGGGCGAATTCGCCTTCAATGGGAGCTGGCTACGTCGTGCTCAACTCTAATGTGGCGTCTTATGCAATTTTGGAATCTTCTTATGTGTCGGCTACCTACACTTTGACCTGGGCTGAGGAAGTCCAGTTGATACCAAGGATTGAGGGCGACGCAGGTTTCTTTGGATCGACAGGAGCGACGCTCCTAGGGAGCCCCATTGTCTCGTTGACACCTTCTCCCGATGGCAAAGGATACTGGCTAGCTGGATCCAACGGAAGCATATTTACCTTTGGTGACGTCGGTTATTTTGGGACCATGGAGTCCTCCCAATTAAACGCTCCAATCGTGTCGATGGCGGCTACTCCCGATGGCAAAGGATACTGGCTGGTCGCTTCCGATGGAGGGGTCTTCAGTTTTGGAGACGCTACTTTTTATGGGTCAATGGGAGGAATTAAGCTAAACGCTCCAATCGTGTCGATGGCGGCTACTCCCGATGGCAAAGGATACTGGCTGGTCGCTTCCGATGGAGGGGTCTTCAGTTTTGGAGACGCTACTTTTTATGGGTCCTTTGCCAGTGTTGCTTTGAATGCGCCCATGGTGTCGATGGCGGCTACTCCCGATGGCAAAGGATACTGGCTGGTCGCTTCTGATGGAGGGGTCTTCAGTTTCTAATTCTGCACGAATTGAAGGTCGCCGCTCCAGAGAACCTAGATATTTCTAGGTATCCTCAACACAGGTTCGGACCCAATCACTGGGGGTCTCTGTTGAGACACCCGTATCTCCAGTTCTACTTTCCAATCGGCGTTAGAACCTCATGTCAAGTAGGTCTTTTACGTTCCGATAGGGGATGTGAAGTCACACCAATACACGCCATATGAGCCACTTCCCGGCACGATCAAGTAGATAAAACTGCATGGAAAGCCCTGGATCACAGGCTTGCACCGTTGGCGAGGGAATATTACAGACAGTGATCAGAATCGAACTGGTGATAACCTTTTGGAAGCATCCGGTGTAGTAAGTTGCCGATTGCAACGTGGAAAACTGCATTTGCATTTTTGAAGCCTGGGCTGCCGATATCGCAGGCAAACCGTGCGAATTTGGGCCGGTTTGACTCCAAAGTTCGATTTGGTCCCAAAGTGCCGGATCCGATAGGGCCAGCCTCTTATCTGTTTTGCCAGAAAGCCAACTTCTGGCAATTGCTGCAACCTTGCCGTTCTGAACTGGATTTAGAGGTGCGGGTTTCTTGAGTCCAGTGGGATCTGGGCACTGATCAAATGTTGGCCCGGAGACCGGCTGGGGATAGTAGTTAGACTTACTTAACAGCCCCTTTTCGTAAGAATTGTATTGTGCTAAGGAGCCGCGCCCTTTAGTTGAGATTGAAGTGGTGGCACCTGCGGGCTGATTTTTGGCGTTAAAAGTGGGCAACGGTCCGCAGGCCGCTAAGGATAAGGCCACCAAAAATAGCGGTAATCTCAGATTTCCAACTCCTAATTGACCCATGACCTTGCAAACTCTCGGCAGATGTACAAAAGAGTCTGCTGCCAGACGCCTGAAACTCCTATAAGTATTTATTGAAACTGGAGCTATCGGCAGGCGTCGAAAGTTGGGCCGCTTAGTTGGAGAAGTTTGAGTAACTTTCGCGGGTGATAAAGCGACGTAATTTTGCTTTCGATCTTATGTCGAGAGTGATTTGCTTCAAAGACGCCCAAGTTTATTGGCCCAAAGAATGCGCAAGCTAGATATTGCTGATTCTGTGGGTTGACCCAACTGTATGTGGTTCAGCCCTTCATTTTTTGTGATCAAGCAGAAGTTTTACTAAGTGGCTATCTGCGTTTTTATCTCTCAAAGAGCCACTTGTTTGCAGATCATCTGCCCAGCAGAGCATCGTTCGAAGTATGGCGCTCGACGCAAGGAGTACAACTGGGCGCTGGCTCAGGTCAAGGCCGATGGGGATGCTAAGTCTGCGAATCCAACCACATATCTGTCGCCTTGGATACTTTGTGCATTACACAAGAGTTGAAATAGGGCTAAGGACGATGTTGGTGGGCCGCTAATTCCAAGGAGGCTTACAACTCGGGCATCGCTG
>JAKBHQ010000346.1 GCA_021836665.1 Thermoplasmata archaeon | reverse complement strand
ATAGTCCGCATAGCGCATTCGAGTCAGCACTGCCGGGCCAGGTATACCAAGGGCAACCAAAACCGTCTTCGGATCCACGCATGCAGTCCTTGGTCTGACACGACATGCAGACCTCACGATCGCGAGTTCTGAATCCAGAGACCATTCCCATCGAGCCGACTGAGCCGATAAGCGACGAAAGCGGGCAGATATAGCGGCAGAAACTGCGGCGCTCAAAGACTAAGAAGGAGAGCAGCGCCGTTGTCACGATTCCAATAACCATAAAGGAGGTGGCTATCGGGGCTCCAGGTCCTGCGATGTTGAAGTACTCCTCGATGAAGGTCAACAAGATGAAGGTCGCCACCGAAATAACCAGCCCATATCCGGCCCAAGACTCGGGTACCTTACGCCCGAGGCCCAAAGCCTTCTGTGTTCTCTTGAAGAAGGTCTTCCTCTGGATCCATTCTCCGAATCCACCGAATGGACACATCGAGCACCACGCCCTGCCGACTACAACCATCATCACAAAGACGAGGCAGAACCAGAGGTACCAGGTAATCGCGGGACCAAAGTTCCGTCCAGGATCCGTTACGCCAAAGATACCAACGGCGATAACGATCCAGAAGATGATCTGGTTGGGAACAATGAGTAGGAACTGAAACTTCCTGTCCTTCATCGCTCTGGCGAGAAACTTGCCAATCACGGGAAGACGCGTTACGTCAACCCCAGGATCGGTGGTTTTGAAATGCTCCTTTGCCTTCTCACCTTGAAATGGGCGGAGATTAACCGCCACCGATATCGGATCATTTCTCAGGCCAATTGGCCGATCCGACTCCACCACACCATCTTGGCTAGGTGAACTTCCTTGCTTAAGTGTCACTTGACCCTCCATACAGTACTGTCCCCAACACGACCTTGTCTCACTCACTGACTGACACACAGAGACCTAAGTCACGTTGATAAATTTGTAAGGGCAATGCAGCATCTGAACCAAGGGCAGAATTGAGGTATTAGTAGGGACTTTCGGCCCTTTACTAATATCTTTCCATATTGTTTTTCCCAAAGGGCGAGTGTCAATCGCACGCGACGGTATCACCTTCACGCTACTGTCCCCCCTTTCACCCCGATTGGAGATCACGGACAGTCATACCCTTTATGTTGATCGCCTGTTCTCCCCTTCTATCAGCTTGTATATCCCATATACCCCACTAGGTTCCTTGACCGTAGCCCGCCTGGCTACTTTCTGCGCTTTTATGCAAATTCGCAATATTGCATCAAAGCAATAAAGCATCTGCTATATTTGATAAATCAAGGTTTCTCAGGATACTCACAGGAAGAGGATTGCATGGGCATGCAGGGTGTAGTCCAGGCTACTCCGCTTTACGAGGTAAAGGCGGAGTTCTTCAAGGCACTCGGACATCCATCGAGAATCAGGGTCCTCGAGTTATTGAGCTCTGGACAGAAGTCTGTTTCTGAGTTGCTGCCCCTCGTGGGGATCAACCCGCCGCACCTCTCGCAGCAACTCGCAATACTTAAAAGAGCTGGCCTGGTCCAAACTCAACGCGATGGAACTTCAATCTACTATTCGCTTGCCTTCCCGGAATTAATTGAGGTACTGGCTGTGGCACGTAGGGTACTTATCGATGTACTCGCCGAGAGGGCTGGCCTACTAGTTGACCTCCAGGCGTCTGCACCCCTTCCCTATCCGGGAGAGCTATAACAGTCCATGCGGTCTCAAACTGAGAAGTCCCTCGTCAAGCAGGGTAGCGAACTTTGGCTGATGCTATCGTGATCCAGCAGTTATTGCGACGAATTATCCACATCGGCAAAGTGGCCGAGGATCTAGGTCCACAAGAGCAGAGCGTTTTGACAACCGGAGCCCTGACAAACGGTTCGATAAAGCTACGTCACGTCGACTGCGGTTCATGCAACGCCTGCGAGGTCGAACTTTCGATGTGTTTTTCCCCTAGCTACGACCTAGAGCGGTATGGGGTCAGCCTCACCGCTTCGCCCCGTCACGCCGACGGACTCTTAGTCACCGGGATAGTAACGATGAATATGAAGGGCCCACTTATGGACGCCTACAATGCGGTACCTTCGCCGAAGGTGGTGATCGCCGTCGGAGACTGCGCTTGTGACGGAGGAACCTTCAAAGAGAGTTACGCATACGCCGGCAGCTGTGAAGACCACCTTGAAGTCACCTTGAAGATACCGGGTTGCCCACCTGAACCCACCGAGATCATCGGGGCGATAAGAAGGGTATCCACCCGATGAGCAATCAGGCCCCTTTGGCAGTGGGCACCGGGATGACCCCAAGAAGCGACGATCGGCTCTGGTACCTCACATCTAGCGTCTTGACCGTGCTAATCGGAGTTTTCGGCGTAGCGATCAGCTTGCGGATGATATTCGGTTCAAAGATATCGCTATCTATAAGTTCCTTACTGCCCTTAGCAGGGCTGCACCTTTCGTCGGACGGCCTTTCGGGACTATTTGACCTCATTACCTCGATAGTCGCTATAACGGCGGGGATCTACGTCTACCCCTACCTCGCCCACTCAAGATCCCCGAGGACGACCGCGGCTTTCATCCCACTCTTTGTAATGACCATGCTGTTGGTTCCCGTAGCGTCGAGTTACTATGACTTCCTTTTCTTCTGGGAGGCCATGGCTCTAGTGTCGGCGGTCCTCGTTCTCGCAAATCACACCAAAACAGAGGCACTCAAAGCCGGAATGTGGTACATATTCATGTCGCAGGTCGGTTTCGCTATGATCCTGGGGTCGCTAGCCTACCTAAGTGCTCACAGCCCCACTGGCCTACTAATTGGAGGCTCAGGGGCGCTAAAGGGCATCCCAACCTTGACGAAGAACATAATCTTCGTCTTCAGCTTCTTTGGTTTTGCCTCCAAGTCCGGCCAACTCCCCCTACATAGTTGGCTCCCAAAGGCACATCCGGAAGCCCCGACTCCGGTCTCGGCCCTGATGAGTGCCGCAATGGTCAACCTGGGGATCTACGGGATCATCCGGGTGGACATAAAAGGTCTGGGTCCCGCTCCGATCTGGTGGGGAGTTTTGATTATAACTATCGGCGCAACCACCGCTGTCTATAGCGCCCTACACTCCCTAGTCTCCTCGGACATCAAGAGGCTCCTTGCATGGTCCACGGGAGAAAATATGGGGATAGTGATATGTGCCTTGGGGACATTTGAAGTACTCAAGTCCGCCCACAACCTAAACATCGCCCAGGTTGCGCTGGCAGGTGCGATCCTGCAACTCATGGGGCACAGCCTCTTTAAGTCATTGGGATTCATCTCAGCGGGATCGGTGATAGCCTCGGCGGGAACCCGAAGCCTCGACAGCATGGGGGGCATAATCCACCGAAACCCAATTTCCGCAGTGGGTTTTTCGATTGCCGCACTCGGTGCTACCGGACTACCGCTGGGAGCGGGATTTGTCGGAGAATGGCTGCTTCTCCAATCGCTAATCCATACCCTCCCTACAAGGTCAACAGTACTAAATGTGCTAATGCCGAGTGCCGTGGGACTGCTGGCGTTGACCTTTGGTCTAGCGGTGGCGGCCATGACTAAGGCGTTCGGTGTGGGGATGCTCTCGAGACCGAGAAGCAGAGGCGCTGCAGAGAGTGCAGAGACCCCGCCCTGGGAGGCGTTCACTATTTCAATCGCAACGCTATTGTGTATTGGCTTCAGCTTCAACCCCGCCTTTGTATCAAAAATTGTTCGGTCGGCGAGCCAAGCAACCCTCGGCGTCAGGACGAAGGGTTCGGTCTCGATCCTCAGCCACATCACCCTACGAGGAGTAGGGGGATCGATATCACCCCTCAACCTCGGACTCAGTGTGGTCATTGGCGCTATCCTTTTCGCTTCGATCACCGAGTGGCGCATACGGAAGAAATCTCGCCAGCTTGACGTCCCGCTTTGGGCGTGTGGCAGTAGCCAACCATCCTCAAAGATGCAGTACAATGCGGTCGCCTTCGCTCAGCCACTGGAGAGAATCTTCAACCTTGTGGTCGCTACCCAGGAGTCCCTCGGGACCGAGCACGCAGACTCCGACATGTTGATCCTGCAAAGCGCAAGCTACGAAAGGTCGAATTCAGACATCTTTGAAACCCGGTTCTTCCCGGTTGTTGCTCGTGCGATGAGCAACCTATCACGCCTGGTACAAAAGGGTCACTCCGGAAAGATTCGCAATTATCTAATCTACGGGGCCATCGGTTTCATTATCGTCCTGGTGGTAGCGAGGTGAGCAGGAACTTCATATTCTCCGGCCTCCCGGTTTTGCAGCTCATAATGCTCGGTTTGCTAGCACCGATAGTTTCGGGAGTCGCAAGACAGATCGGTGCAAAGCTCGAAGGGCGCCAGGGTGCTGGGGTGCTGCAACCCTATCGCGAGCTCAAAAAACTCTTTCAAAAAGAGACCTTGGAGCCGTCCACAAAGAGCATCTTCTTCACCTTCGCACCTTATGTATTGGCTTCTACCACCGCAGTGATATCTATGGCTGGACCATTTCTGGCCACTGAAAACTCCTTTAGCTCCTCCTCGGATCTACTCAGCGTGGTAGGTCTCCTCTTTTTGGGCAATATCGCCGTAGCGTTAGCGGGGCTCGACACCGGTACATCCTTCGGGGGCATGGGGGCTTCAAGGGAATTAACGGTCTCATCGCTGGTAGAGCCGACGATCCTGGTCGCAATATTCGCTCTTTCCATTCCGGCCCACTCGAGCAACTTGGGAGCGATAGCCGCAATATCGCTTAGCAAACCAAACCTCATCTTCGCCCCGGGCTCGCTTTTGGCACTAGCAGCATTCGTGGTGGTAGTACTGGCCGAGGCGAAGAGGTTCCCGGTTGACAATCCGTCCACCCACCTAGAGCTGACAATGATCCACGAGGCAATGCTCCTTGAATATAGTGGTCCCCGCTTAGCGGTTATCGAATGGGCGTCCTCTTTACGCCTCACAATCCTGCTCGGCCTCATTGCCAACCTCTTCTTCCCAATTGGCCTATTTAGGGTTGGTCAAGCACCCATACTTCTGCTCGTCTCTTGCTTAGCCTTTTTGATCAAGGTCTTACTGCTCGGCTCAATACTCTCCCTCGCAGAAGTATTTATGGCAAAGCTGAGGCTCTTTAGAGTCCCCGAACTGCTGGCCAGCTCCTTTATCCTGGCGTTGCTTTCGGTTGTTACCTCCTACTTCTTCACGGCTTCGAGGTAGAACAGATGACCAACTCATCCCTGATAGACCTAGCGAGCGCAGCACTCTTGCTAAGTGG
>JAKBHQ010000251.1 GCA_021836665.1 Thermoplasmata archaeon | reverse complement strand
TGGATCAAAGAAGGAGACTACACCAAGGCAAGACGCCCAGAGGCGGAACGCCCCAACGTCAGCTTCACACTCAGCGAAGTGCAAGTGAATGAGGTATTCGATAGCCGTCGCTCACCAGAGTTCTCATCTGCTCCACCAGGATCAGATTGCACCCGCACTGGCCGATTACATCGAGCCACCTCGCGCCGCTGAATTGGAACACGAACATCGCTTGGCTACGAAGTATCGCAACTGGATCTCTGCTACCGGCTCGGTATCGTGACCTCAAACTTCCGTTAGAACGCAACGTAAGCTCGAAAACAAAACTGCCGAAAATTGTGGGTCAATGCGGAGCTGCGCTCAGGTGACACGACCAATTTGTTGCGGCGGAGCTAGGTCACCCGCACTCCTTAGGAAGTATGGCTAACTACTTCGTGTCGCTAGCTGGAATATTTTAGTGGTCGCTGAAAATCGCCTGCAACTTGATTTATCGCATGGCGCCAGGTACCCCGACAAAGTGCATTACCCAAAAGTGAGCGGACGGTCGTAACAACACCATAGACCTCAGCACCCCTGATGCGACAATAAGCATGACTGTTGCCGCTAACCTGGACTTTAGATTTTTTTCTCGTCTTTCTTTAGGGCTTCTTTTGGGGCAATTCGGAGGTCTTCATTGGGTGCCCTTTTGGCCGTACTCTCCAGCGTTGCTTGGGGCAGTGCGGATTTTGGTGGAGGCATGCTATCGCGGCGAATATCGGCCTTTGCGAGCGTGCTCTATTCGCAAGGAACGGCCATGGTTGCGGTGCTTGTGGTCAGCCTTCTCCTTGGCGGTTTTTCAATAAGCAAATCTTTGCTTTGGGCAATTGGGGCCGGAATCGTAGGCCCGCTGGCGCTAGGCCTTTACTATCGAGCGCTCGCAATCGGGCCCATGGGTATTGTGGGGCCAGTGTCGGCGACTTCCGGTGCTGTCCCGGTGGTAGTTGGACTTCTGCTTGGAGAGCAGATTTCACTAATCAGACTGATCGGCCTTGTGGGTTGCGTGGTTGGGGTTGCGATAGTTAGTGGTCTTAGGCTAAGGGGATTTGCACACGCTAATATCAGATCCGTTTCCCTCGCCGCAGTGTCTGCTGTCGGATTTGGCTTCGTCTTTACCGCTATAGCGCAGTCGGCGCAGCATGGTATTTTGGCGACTTTGGTGGTACAGCGAGTGACCAACATAGTAGTCCTACTTGTTTTAGCAGCTTTCCGAAAACCCAAGCTCAAGGCGGATGGGTCTGCACTGTTATTTCTCGGTCTAGTCGGGCTGCTGGACATCGGTGCAAATGCACTTTTCGCGGCTTCTTCGCAAATGGGACAACTGGCGCTGGTTGGAGCGCTTGGAGCCCTTTATCCCGTCACTACTACGACTTTGGCGTCTATCTTTGCAAAAGAGAAACTGACTCGGCCTCAATTAATCGGAGCTCTGGTCACAATGGCTTCAGTGATACTCGCTTCGTCCTGATCTAGGCAGTGGACCTCACGCGAAGTAGGTTTCTAGGTTAAACTACACTTGAAATATGGCAGAGAAGCTCATAGTTCAAGGTGCAAAAGAGCACAATCTAAAGAATATTTCCGTAGAGCTTCCGCGAGATCGGCTAATAGTTTTCACTGGTCTATCGGGATCGGGTAAGTCCTCTTTGGCCTTTGACACTATCTTTGCTGAAGGCCAAAGACGCTATGTAGAGTCCCTCTCTTCTTACGCAAGGCAGTTTCTCGGTCTGATGGAGAAACCAGACGTAGATTTCATCGAAGGCCTTTCGCCGGCAATTTCCATCGATCAGAAGTCCGCATCTAAAAATCCCCGTTCAACGGTAGGTACCGTGACCGAAGTCTACGACTACCTACGCTTGCTTTATGCCAGGATTGGGGTCCCGCACTGTCCACAATGCAATTGCGAGGTATCCAAACAGAGCGCTGAAGAGATAGTCGATAGACTTATGCTCCTCGATGAGGGGACCAGGTTTTTGTTACTGGCTCCGGTCGTGCGCGGGCGCAAGGGCGAATACCAGGGACTTTTGGATGATCTGGCTCGAAAGGGCTTCGCAAGGGCGCGAGTGGATGGCGAGATTATCGAGCTTTCTGACAGGTCGAAACTTTCCTTGGCTCGGTACGAGAATCACAGCGTCGACGTCGTTGTCGACCGGCTCGTCATCAAAGATGGTATTCAGAGGCGACTAACGGACTCGGTCGAAGCCGCTCTTGAGTTGAGTTCTGGTTTGCTAGAGGCGCAGGTAGTCGATAAGGCTGGTAGCTACTTAGACCTATTGGTATTTTCCGAAGCCTTAGCCTGTCCCAACTGCGGAGTTAGCATCGGAGAAGTGGCCCCTAGGAGCTTTTCCTTCAACTCTCCCTATGGCGCCTGCCAGCGGTGTGACGGGCTTGGTACTAGATATGAGGCCGACGTCGAACTGGTGATACCTGACGAGCGATTGAGCATACTCCAAGGTGCAGTCGCTCCTTGGGCCAGCGTCCGATCCGAGTACTTCCAGTCTGTGCTCGAATCCGTGGCCCGAGAAAACGACATACCCCTCAATAAGCCATGGTCGACCCTTGCTGAAGACCAGAAGAAAGTTGTCCTCTATGGAACGGGTGAAGCTGTCATCGTGTCTCATCAAAACAAATGGGGGAAGACTAGGAAGTTTTCCCTCAACTATGAGGGAATCATTCCATGGTTAGAGCGAAAGCTGACAGAAGCGGAGTCTGATTCCTATAGGACGATGTGGGAAGGCTACATGAGGGTCGCATCGTGCCCAGCATGCTCTGGGGCACGACTTAAGCCCGAATCGCTTTCCGTGACGGTCGACGGACTAGATATCTACTCGCTTTGTAGCCTTTCTATATCTCGTTGCGCTCAGCGGATATCGGGTATGAAGCTTTCATCAAGGGACACAAAGATAGCAAAGCAAGTCATAAAAGAGGTCATTGCTCGACTCAACTTTCTGCTCGATGTCGGTCTTGACTACCTCACCTTGGCAAGAGCATCTGCTTCTCTTTCTGGTGGAGAGGCTCAGCGGATAAGGCTGGCTTCGCAGATTGGCTCAGGACTCGCTGGGGTTCTTTACGTTCTAGACGAACCATCGATTGGACTGCATCAGAGGGACAACCACCGACTAATAACCACATTGACCAAGCTTCGTGATCTCGGCAATACAGTTATCGTGGTCGAGCATGATGAAGATACCATCAAGTCCGCGGATTACATAGTCGACATCGGGCCAGGTGCTGGCGAACACGGGGGAGAAGTGATCTCGGCTGGTAGCTACGCAGATCTTTGCTCCTCTGAGGCTTCAATCACAGGAGCCTATCTTTCCCGTAGGAGAACGATAGCGCTGCCCGACTATCGAAGAGAGGGGAACGGCGCTTATGTGACAGTGGAAGGGGCGCGGGAGAATAATTTAAAGGACATTACCGTCGAGTTCCCGCTAGGCAAACTTACTGCGATCACCGGCGTTTCGGGATCTGGAAAGTCAACTCTGGTGAACGAAATCCTACTCAAGGGACTGAGACAGAAGGTCTATCATGCGAAAGTCGTTCCCGGTAGGCACACGAAGATTTCAGGTGTCGAAAGTATCGATAAGGTCGTCGACATAGACCAGTCGCCGATTGGGCGGACCCCTAGGTCTAATCCAGCCACTTATACGGGGGTTTTCGACGGAATCAGAAAACTCTTCGCCGAGACACAGGAGTCGCGTGCGAGGGGGTACATGCCCGGGAGATTTTCGTTTAACGTGAGAGGGGGCAGGTGCGAGAACTGCTCCGGTGACGGGACGATCAGGATCGAGATGAACTTCCTTCCAGACGTCTACGTGCCTTGCGAACTTTGCAAGGGTGCCAGGTATAACCGCGACACGCTCGAGGTGACATGGAAGGGTAAGTCGATAGCCGATGTTTTGGACATGTCAGTTTCCGAAGCCAACTTATTCTTTTCTGCCCAGCCAAAGATCGCCCGCCACCTGAAGACCCTCGATGAGGTTGGACTTGGATATGTCAAGTTGGGGCAGAGCGCGACGACTCTTTCGGGCGGCGAAGCACAACGGGTCAAGCTGGCTACCGAGCTCTCAAAGCGAGCTACCGGACACACTTTTTATATATTGGACGAGCCGACAACCGGCCTTCATTTTGAAGATATCCGGAAGCTTTTGAGTATTCTTTCGGCCCTGGTAGACAATGGGAATACGGTGGTGGTGATCGAACACAATCTGGACGTCATTAAAACCGTCGATTGGATAATCGATCTAGGTCCCGAAGGAGGCGATAACGGGGGATATGTCCTTGCGGAAGGGACCCCGGAGGAAGTAGCGGAAATAGGCGCTAGTTACACAGGGCAATTTCTGAAGCCGCTGATTCGTCGATGATGCGCCATTGTTGCCCAATTGGACTCGTTGGTTGTGGCGAGGCAGAAAGAAACTGAAATGTTGCAGAGACCCCCTCCGCAGTCGATACCTGACGCACCAGGTTCGTATCAGTTCCTTGATCAAGATGGGCGGGTGATCTATGTCGGGAAAGCGAAGTCGCTTCGCCAACGGGTGCAGAACTATTTTCAGCCGCTAGATGCCCTGATGCCGCGGACCCAAATGATGATTTCTCAAGCTGAATCCATCGAGTGGATCCAGGTGGACACCGATGTCGAAGCGTTGGTTCTTGAGTACAGTCTGATAAAGAGGCATAAGCCGCGATACAACGTCAAGCTGAGGGATGATAAAAGCTATCCAGTGCTTGCGGTAACGGTCAATCAGCCCTGGCCTAAGGCGACTGTCACAAGGGCGGCTAGGCAAAAAGGGGTGAGGTATTTCGGTCCCTACCCCCATGCTTCTGCTTTGAGAGAGACCCTTGACATGCTTCAAAAGTCGTTTCAAATCCGAACCTGCTCGGATTTGAAATTTGAGAGGCAGCGAAGACTAGGTAAGCCATGTCTGCTCTACCATATCGAGAGGTGCAAGGGGCCGTGCGTTTCGGCGGTAGATAGTGGGACCTATCGAAGTACCGTAGACGACCTCTGTTCTTTTTTGAAAGGTGACACGAAGTCCATTGTCGGCAAACTCAACGCCGAAATGAGGAGTCTTTCGTCACAACTCGAGTTCGAACGTGCTGCAAGGATTAGAGATCGCCTCGAGGCAATCGAACGGGTTGTTTCGAAGCAAGAGGTGATGGTAGAGGGCGGTGTAGATCTCGACGTCATCGGTATAGTCGCTGACGAACTAGAGGCTTCGGTCCAGGTGCTTCATATTCGCAAAGGGAGACTCTTGGG
>JAKBHQ010000121.1 GCA_021836665.1 Thermoplasmata archaeon | reverse complement strand
CATCTAACAGCTGCACTTCCGGAGGAGGCGGCGACGGCGGTAACACTTCAGGCGGTGGAGGTAACACTTCCGGCGGCGGCGGTGGAGGTAACACTTCAGGCGGCGGCGGTAACACTTCCGGCGGCGGCGGTGGAGGTAACACTTCAGGCGGCGGCGGTAACACTTCCGGCGGCGTTAGCAATCCTGGGCAACCATCCATTCAGCCTTTGGTGCAACCCTCGTCCAGTGCACCGTCGACGACTGCTGGCAGTGGCTCTCCAGTTGCGGCTCCGTCAAGCAGTCCCACTTCTGGTGGTCAAACCCTAGCTGTACCTAGTAGCTCCACTGGCGAGCCGTGGGCAAGCCCAGTTTGGTGGCTCATAATTGGAGCCGCTGGTGGGACTGGCATGATGCTTCTGGTGCCCTCCATCAAGAAGCGCCGAGTGTCCAGAGCCTCCTAATTATTGATAAATGACCCTGGTCGATTTCATCAACCGGCTTTTCTTCACATTGGCTCAGTAGGGTTAGGTTTATTTGCTAGGGTAGAACATCTGTTTTGGATGTTTTACCCTAGCTGCTTTTACAGTCTTGCTTTGTTAAACGTCCCTCTGAATGACACACCTGAGAAGATCATTCCAGCAAGTTCCATACAATTAATGTGAGAAGTCTTCCGCAACTTTAATCGTCGATGAGATTTGGCTCGTTCGGTAAATATTGGCTAAACGGAGAGGTCGACCAAGGAAAAGTGGTGCCGTGAACCGAGGCTCGGTCTCAATTGGACTCGCCGGAATTCGAAAACTGCGGGTCCACGAAAGTTGATCCACTCCGAGTGTAGGTGTCCTTGCGGAGTCTTTGATAACCGCCGCAGTGGGACGAAAACCCGAAGGCAAAGTTGACCCAAAGGCTGGCGTATGCGAGGGCTTGGCATTACCGATTTATTCATTTGGGGGCTGAAACGTAAAGGGCGTTAGGCGTGTGTTTTCTTTGCGAGGTAGCGCAAAATCTCGCATTGCCAATGGAGTAGATTATAGCTAGGAAAATGATTGGACCGAAGTGGGCTAATATGCACCTGTGGCTCAAGGTCGTTCTGGTCAAAAGCTCAGTATCGCTGCTTGTGGTGAGCAGTAGTTGCCATCGACAGGATTTTCCGTATGGATATGGGAGTCCCTAATCGGGTGGTTACGTCCGGTTGCTCGTTGATCGATCGTCCATTTCTGTTTTTGCAGAATGAATCGAAGTGCATGTTTCGCATGCAAGCCATGGCTCGTGCCATGGGTGACGGTATCAAATCGTCAAGGGAGCCAAACTGGCGATAGGCAGGATCTCGTTCAATGGTTATATGGGCATTAAGACTGAGTAACAAAGACCCCCAAATCACCTATAGCTATAGGTTTTGTCGATGTTAACTGTAAAAAGGCCCTAACCGAGGAGCTTTCGAATCCCATCTCCTCGGCTTCTTTGAGGTATTACCAGCTCAGCGATCTGCGTTCTACACTGGGCGGGTGCGACGAAACTGACACACCCGCCGATCTGATTACTCCTCTATGTTACTCATTACATGCTTGATTCTGGTGTAGTCCTCAAAACCATACATTGAGAGGTCTTTCCCGTAGCCGGAATGTTTGAAGCCACCATGGGGCATCTCTGCGACAATTGGTATGTGGGTATTGATCCAGACAGCTCCAAAGTTCAAACCTTTCGCCATCCGCATCGCCCTACCGTGGTTTTGAGTCCAGACACTAGATGCGAGACCATAGTCGACGTCATTGGCCCACTTCAGAGCCTGTTGCTCTTCCCGGAACTTCTGTACAGTGATTACCGGCCCGAATACTTCATTTTGAACTATCTCGTCGTCCTGCTTTAAGTTTGCGATTACGGTTGGTTCGAAAAAATAGCCGTTATTTCCAACCCGCCTTCCGCCGGCAACGGTTTCGGCATGGCTAGGCAGACGGCTAACTAGTCCCGTGACCCGATCAAGCTGATTTGGGTTGTTTAGGGGGCCGAACAGCGCATCCTCGACCGAAGGCGGTCCAACGACAGTAGATTTTGCCCGATCCGCGAGTGCGGCGACAAAGTCATCATATATTTCCGAGCCAGCCAACACTCTGCTTGCTGCCGTGCAGTCCTGACCGGCATTGAAGTAGCCGGCTATGGCAATGCCTTCGACCGCCTTTTCGAGATCAGCATCATCGAATACAATTACCGGAGCATTTCCTCCAAGTTCAAGATGTACCTTCTTCAAGCCTTTGGCTGCACTAGTCGCAACTTCGATCCCTGCTCTGACGGACCCGGTAATCGAAACCATCTGCGGAATTCTGTTCTCGACTAGTCTCCGGCCGGTATCTCGGTCTCCGCATACGACATTGATAACTCCCGGCGGGAGGAATTCACTCATGAGTTTGGCCATAAAAACTGTGGAGGCTGGCGTAGTGTCAGAGGGTTTGATCACGACAGTATTACCAGCAGCGATCGCGGGTGCCCATTTCCAAACGGCCATCATCATCGGGTAGTTCCAGGGCGTAACTGCGGCACATACTCCGATTGGCTCACGCCGAATCATCGAGGTGTGTCCGTTCATGTACTCGCCAGCGCTCCGACCCTCTAAATTTCTGGCGGCTGCTGCAAAGAATCGGATCTGGTCGACCATGGGAGGAATCTCTTCAGAGGTTGTCAGGCCAATAGGTTTACCGGTATTCCTGCTCTCGATTTCGACAATTTGCTTTGCGTGTGCTTCGATGGAGTCAGCGATTCTAAACATTGCCAAACTTCGTTCGGAAGGTGTAGCGGTGCCCCACTTATCGAATGCTTTTTCAGCTTCGAGGAACGCCCAATTGACGTCCTCTTCATTCGAGTTGGGAGAGGTGGCGTAAACCTCTCCCGTAGAAGGATCAACAATTTCGAGGAAGGTGGCCGATTTGGCTTCCACCTCCTCGCCTCCAATGAAGTTCCTTATCGTTTCTGGCTTTTGCGACATTTCTTGCCTTTCATCTGTGGTTTTCTATTTGTCGTAAACTGGTAGAACCCTCGAGCCACACTTTTAGCCCAAAGCTACACCAGAAGAGAGAACGTTTTCCTATGTTTTGGCCATTTACCCCAGGGTTCCTATGGGAAGTTAAGTGGTCGGGCGGAAGCGGTGGTCTGGTCCGATGAAAGTCTCCAAGGATTCAAGTAGTACCGGGGGTAGATTTGACGGTGAAACTCTGTCAGTCAGAACTTGTTTGTTGTTCGGGGAGTTTGCCTTCCGAACCAAACTGACAGCTAGAAACCGAACTAATTTGTCACAGTTTTCCATTCGGAATGGCTTATAGCTGGTTACTGAAGCGCCAGATTTTTCATTCCAGTGGAATGTTAGTTCGGAAGGGGAGCGCCTT
Organism: Thermoplasmata archaeon; assembly: GCA_021836665.1. Next base: position 20,404 of record JAKBHQ010000121.1, on the reverse strand, counting down.
GCTATCATTGAGATCGGACCTTCGGCCAGTGGTCTTTCGGCAGAAGCCCATCTGGTTTGGTGTCCCCGCTCTTCTGGTTGCCGCAGCGGCCGTTTATCAACAATTGATTCCCCCTCATTAATGCTGATACGTAAAGAAACCTACTTCAAATTACTAAGATTCAAGTGATTCTGTCAAAATTTGTTATAAAAACAAGTGAATCATTCGAATTCTTCAGCTAGCTTGTTTACATCGGGGACGTGGCCTCAGTATTGGTGGCGACGGGAATTGGCATAGTCGAAGTAGTCCTGATGACGTGACTTTTGCAATTGAACGTGTGATGATTTCGTTGGGGAGGAAGTTTATGGGCTGTGGACGCTGAGCCTTTTGAGAGGGGCCCTTCCATCAAGTCTATTCGTGCCATGTCTTCGGCGAGACTTACGAAAAGTGGTGTGAAAATGAGGGATGTTCCTGTTTCGCTCGACGAAAAGTCAAAGAAACTCATCGAGCTCCTCCAACGAGACGGTAGAAGTTCCTACGCTGCACTTGCCAAAGCCGTCAACTTATCGGAAGCGGCAGTCAGGCAAAGGGTTCAGAGGCTAATTGACACCGGGTTGATGCAGATAGTGGCAGTGACTGACCCTCTGTTGATCGGCTTCACGCGCCAGGCGATGATCGGAATTAAGGCAAATGGTGATCTTCGCGCAGTTTCGGCACATATTGCGGCACTTGAAGAAGTGGACTACGTGGTTATTTGCGCTGGGTCATTTGATCTGCTTGCGGAGGTCGTATGTGAGAACGATGAACATCTGTTGGAACTTTTGAACGACGAGATTAGGAACATTGAAGGAGTAACGGCCATTGAGGCCTTCGTTTATTTGCAGTTGGAAAAGCAGACATACACTTGGGGGACCAGATGACAACTAATGATTCGTACGCAGTTAGCCCGGTTGAAGCTCGCCGCCTACAAGAGATTGCTAAGCGTCACCTTTGGATGCACTTCACCAGGATGAGTTCATACGATGATGCAGATGTCCCCGTTATTGTCCGTGGCGAGGGGCCGTATGTTTGGGATTCAAATGGAAAGCGATATCTTGACGGACTTTCAGGGCTCTTTCTTGTTCAAGTCGGGCATGGTCGCCAGGAGATCGTTTCAGCCGCTGCGAAACAGGCATCAGAGCTCGCATACTTTCCGCTGTGGAGTTATGCTCACGCTCCCGGGATCGAGCTTGCGGAGCGACTAGCCAATATTGCACCCGGCGACATAAATCGAGTTTTTTACACGACGGGAGGGGCTGAGGCGGTTGAATCCGCTTGGAAGCTGGCTCGACAGTACTTCAAGGCTATTGGCAAACCCACCAAGTTCAAAGTTATATCGAGAAATATTGCTTATCACGGGACTACCTTGGGTGCGCTTTCGATTACTGGTCTCGCTGGGATAAAGGCAGCATATGAGCCATTGGTCCCGGGTGCCTTCAAGGTAGCCAACACCAATCGATATCGTTGTGTGGATTGCGCAAACGAGCCAGCGTGCACTTTGCACTGCGCTGATGACATAGAGAGAATGATTGAGTATGAAGGACCAGATACTGTAGCAGCGGTGTTTTTGGAGCCGGTTCAGAATGCCGGCGGGTGCTTTGTTCCGGATCCTGGGTACTTTGAACGAGTCAGGGCGATTTGTGATAAGTACGACGTGCTCCTGGTGGCCGACGAGACAATAACTGGATTTGGCAGACTAGGTGAATGGTTTGGCTCAATTCGGTATAATTTTCAGCCCGACATCATAACTTGTGCAAAGGGCCTGACGTCGGGCTATTCTCCGCTTGGGGCGATGCTAGCTTCTGATCGCCTAATGGAGCCATTCGCTAAGGGGTCTACGACCTTTCTGCACGGATTTACTTTTGGAGGACATCCGGTTTCGGCAGCGGCGGCAATTGCAAACCTCGACATCTTCGAGAGCGAACATTTAATCGAGCATGTTCAGGCCAAGGAGGGGGAGTTCAGGGCAAAGCTTGACACCCTTAGTGACCTTCCAATCGTGGGTGAAATTAGAGGAGCTGGCTTCTTCTACGGTATCGAGCTCGTCAAGGATAGGAATACGAAAGAAAGCTTTAATGACGAGGAATCCGAGAGGCTGCTACGGGGTATCCTCACGCCCCGCCTGTATGAATTGGGACTGATTTGCAGAGCGGATGACCGTGGCGACCCAGTGGTACAGCTGGCTCCTCCACTTATCTGCGATTCAGCGCAATTCGACGAGATAGTTTCGATTTTGCGAACCGTATTCGAAGAGGCATGGAGCGAACTCTAAGGTCGTTCTCAAATCGATAGGTAAGAGTAGTCTAAATAGGGTGGTTGTCGGCTAATGGCTCGTCACCACCCTATTTTTGCTTGCAGTAGACCGGCAAGTTCGCCGCTGGTTGCAAATATGCCAATGGCCGACAGGTCATGATCTATCGAGGTGGTCAAGTGTCAAAAGAGGTGCGCGATTGTCTGTTATCCCTCGTCCTGGACCAGTGGTCTTATGATCAGAACGCCAATCAGTTCTATACCACAGAGACCGGCTGGATATCACGTGGTCGATTAGAGGAGGAGAGCAGGAAGGCCGCTACTGGAATGTACCGCAACGGTATATCGGCTGGTGATAGGGTCCTGATCTTTCCAGACAGGTCTTTTGAATTTATTCGAATCTACCTAGCGACCCTCAGGTTAGGTGCTGTCGCAGTTATGGCTAATCCGGAATATACAGATTCAGAGGTCACCCATCTCGTGGCCTTGTCGAAGCCGACCGCATTTTGGACGAGGTCCGATGCCAAAGCCACCTTCCTTTTTGAACTAAGCCAGACTGGTGCTCACCTCGGTGGCTTTAGCGGACCGGGGTCTCACTTGAATACAGCAGAAGGAAATTTACGTCGAATAGATGATTCACCTAGTAGCGCCGGCGAGGCGCCGATCGATTTTTCCCAACCCCATGACACTGCTTTAGTATTTTTCACCTCAGGCACTACCGGGAAGCCCAAAGGCGTTCTAATGTCTCATGGCTCATTGGGATCTAACCTCAAGGCCCTCCAAGAGGTTTGGGAGTGGCGGGAGGGTGATGAGTTAATTCTTTCGCTTCCGCTATTCCATATGCATGGATTGGGTGTTGGTATAAATGGCACCCTTGCATTGGGATCTCGAGCCGTGATTCTTGATAAATTTGATCCTTCCTTGGTATCGTCAGCGATAGCGTCACACGACGTATCGATGTTTTTCGGAGTGCCAACCATGTATGCCAGGCTCCTGGAATCCGGGGATATCGTTTCACTATCGGGACTTCGCCTCTTAGTATCCGGATCGGCACCCATGAGTATTGAACTGCACGAGCGGCTGAGGACGATACTTGGCGATTTCGTAGTCGAACGTTATGGCATGAGCGAAGCAGCGATGATTTCGTCTAACCCATTTAATGGCATTAGGATACCGAAATCCGTGGGGCGCGCGTTGCCACACATCGAGTTGGACCTCGACCCGGACAACTCAGAGATCTTAGTTAAAGGACCCAATCTTTTTGGTGGTTACCTCGGTGATAGCCGATCAACGGAGGCGAGTTTCGACCCTCAAAGGCGCTTTCGAACGGGGGATTCAGGAGCACTTGACGATTCAGGCTATCTCTATATTTCGGGTCGATTGAAAGACCTAATTATTACCGGTGGCTTCAATGTCTATCCACGTGAGGTCGAAGACGTATTGTCAAGGCATTCTGGCGTACGTGACGTGGCGGTAGTCGGGTTTCCATCAGATCATTGGGGGGAAGAGGTGGTCGCATTTGTGGTCGCCGATGGCGTTTCTGAAAAAGAGCTATCTGAGGTATGTGCAATGGAGCTCGTTGGGTACAAGCGGCCCAAGCGAATTCTGTTTTTGGACTCAATACCAAAGAACTCAATGGGCAAAACTCTATATAGGGATCTAAAGGCGGAGCTTTCCTGACCGGAACCCCGTCAGCTACCCTTAAATATTGGTGCCCTTTTCTCCTTGAACGCAGCGGTACCCTCTCTGTAATCCTCCGAGGAATAGCATTTTTCTACCAGCTCCATAAAAGCCGGTTCTTCAGTGGTGCCGTCAGATGCTCTGATCGAGGCTATCCCGATCTTGGTCGCCCTGATAGATAAGGGGGCGTTGACTGCGATGTCGTTAGCGAGACTCGTTAGTTCACTTTCAAAGGAATCGGCTTCTATCACCCTTGAGAGTAAGCCGAATTCAAGTGCATCTGCTGCGGTTATTCTTCTTGCCGTGTACAAAAGGTACTTAGCCGCCTGCTCTCCAACGGCGTTGACTAAGTTGCTCAGGGCATATCCAGGGTAAGCGATTCCCAGCCTTGCCGGTGGTAGGGCAAATCTTGCAGTTGAGTCCGCTATTCGAATGTCGCAGGAAAGTGCAAGGTTAAGTCCCCCGCCCAGGCAATAACCTCGTATTGCAGCTACTGTTGGTTTGGGTGACTTGGAAAGCTGTACCGTTGTCAGCCTAGTTAGTTCGTCAAATTGAGCTGAATTTGCCTCCGTTCTAACTTCAGAGAATTGTGTGATATCTGCGCCAGAGCAGAAGGCTTCGCCGCCCTCTCCTTGGATCACTATTACCTTGGCTGCATTATTTGCGGACAGCTGCTCGATCGTGTCGAGCAGCTGAGTCCACATTTCAAAGCTCATTGCGTTTTTTTTGGCCGGATTGTCGATAAATACATTGGCAATTCCAGCCGGCAAGATTTGGTGGTGGATCCGGCCAGTGGTCATGGGGCCGAACTTACTACGGCGATACCAGCTGGCGGAAGGTCTAAGTCGTCTGACGTTTCTTGCTCCCTAATTGCGTGCTCTTGAAAAAGGCTAGACGGCCACCAGTTGTATTTACCGATGAGTACCACCGCTGAGGGTACCAGTAGTGTTCTGACTAGGAACGTGTCCATCAAGATGCCGAGGGCTAGGCCGAGGCCAATTTCTTGGACTTGGGCGCTGCCTCCTGAACCAGCTGTGCCCAAGACGAAGAAGGTGGCCGCCAGTACGATCCCGGCGGAGGTCACTACCGTGCCAGTAGCGCCGATCGCCGTCCTGACCGCTTCCTTCAGGCCATGATGGTGCGCCTCTTCACGGATTCTGGTCATCACGAGAATGTTGTAGTCCTCGCCCAGGGCTAAGAGGAACAGGAAGAGTAGAAAAGGTAGTACAAAGGTTAGGCCGTGGTCGTGTTTGATCTTGATAAAAACCAAAACGTCGAGACCTAGAGCCGCTAAATAGGAGAGTACGACGCTCACTACTAGATAAAACGGCGCTACGGCGCTCCGAAGTACAATCGCCAGCAATAGGCCAATAATGACTACCACAATTGGGACTATCTTGAAAAGGTCACTGTTTGAGGCGCTCGAAATATCGTATGCCGCCGGGGCCTCGCCGGCCACACCACTTTTAATCGCCCCAAATTGCTGACCTGCCGTGGTGGCGACCGCTCTGATGTGAGGGATGGCGTCGATGGCGGTGTTGCTGGCTGGATCTCCAGCACTCAGGAGGGTGTTGAACAAGACCGTGGTTCCGGCTGGCGTTATGAATTGCGAAAGCGATCGATAACTCTGGTAGAGCGAATTTGGAATATTAGAGTTTGGCGAGGGCGTCACTGGCAGAAGGTGAGGATTGCCAAGACTAGTATACAAGGAGCTGATTTCACTTACGCTAAGTGGCAGGCCGAGCGGATTTAACGGACCAACAAAATGGGTAAAGGCTTTGTTGGTGGATAGTTTCTTTTGAAGTCCAGCTAACTGGGCTAGTTCTTTCTGATTAGTCCATACCGACGATGGTAGCTGGTATATCAAGGTCGTTGGGTTGAAGTTCGAACTTGGGAAGTGCGCCGAAAGGGCATTATTCCCGTAGGTCGAATCGGCGGTTTTTGAACCTGTTGACGTGGATGCAAAGCCTGAAGGTGAATTACCAAACGAGGCCACGGCTAGGCTTCCAAAGACAACTAATCCTATAGCCAGGGTGAGAACTGGCCTAGCGATAATTTTTCCGGCGATACGTCCCCATAGTCCGTCCCTGTTCGCTACCACTCGGGTACGAGAGGGCCAGAAAGCAGCCCTTCCAAATACCGCCAGAAGGGCTGGTAAAAGGGTGAGGCCAGCAAGAAGCATCATGGTGATGGCGATTGCCAGCGGATAACCCAATCCAGAGTAGAAACCGAATGAGGCTGTGGTAAGTGAAAGTAGCGCAGCGATAACCGTCAAACCTGAAAATGTGATCGACTCGCCGACCTTCGCAAGTGCCGTCGCTACGGCTTCTTTTGAGTTGAGACCTTTTCGCAGCTCTTCCCGGACTCTAAAAACGAGGAACAATCCGTAGTCGGTTCCAGCGCCAAGCACGAGGATTATTAGAAGGATTTGGGCGACAAAGGAGACTTGAAATCCGATCAGCTTTGATGCCCAGGCGACGATCGGCCCAGCGGCAATCGACACGATTAATGCAGGTATAAGGGTCAAAAACGGTGCAAGAATCGACCTGAAAACAGCGAAAAGGATTAGCAGGATCACTAGAACCGAAAATAGTTGTGAATTAGAAGCGGTTGAGTTGTTCGAGCTGTTCTGGTCGACCGCCGTGGCGAGTTGGCCGGCTAAGTGTACTTGCAATCCAGGAGCAAAGGTTGATGAAGATATCTTTGCCCTCAGGTCCTTTACCAAAGTGGTTACTTTGGTCTGATCGAATTGTGACGTGGTTGAAAGGACTTCGCTCTGGGCAGCTTCGCCGTCTTTAGAAATCGAGAGTATCTGAGCCTTGATCACGCTAGGGACACTGAGAAATGATTGGTCCAACTTTTCGATTGCGATCTGGTCCTGTGGGGTCAGGGGAGCACCGTTTCTATATGCGACCATAACAATCAAGGAGTCATTTACGTTTTGAAATTTGTTAGCCAGATTGGCCGCTTGAATCGATGGGGCGTTTTTAGGGAGAAATGTTGAGTTGTTTGTCTTGACGATGCTCGACAGTGGAGTGCCAAAGGCAACGAGAAGGTAGACAGCTAACAACCAAGCGGCTATGACGAGATATCGGAATTTTACGGAGAACTTCCCGATCGATGAAAAAACCTTGGTCAATTTCAATCCTTCACTAAAGAGCGTTTTGCGGTCGTCCCGCCTAAATAAGTCCGTTGAACCAGATAGGTTCTGGTCGCATATCTTCAAAAGGGGTAGTAGGAAGCGATTAGTCGGAAATTAGTTACAACAGCTACCCAGTGATTTCGCTGCCTGGTTCGTCTTTGAATTCTGGCTGTTGCCTTACCTTTTGCTCAAGCTCCACTAAAAGTTCAACTAGCTGGTTAGCCTTTTCTTCTCCCATCTCGCCTAGCGCCCTTCGCATCGGGACAACCTTTTCGGCATTAATTTCACTCGCCATTTTCAAATAAGGTTCTGCGATCGAGACGATGGTGCGTCGATGATCCTCTGGGTCCTCTTTCCTTTCCACTATGCCAACGTTTGCTAGCTGTGTCACCGACAGGGAGGCCGCAGTTAAGTTGACCCCTAGGCGGTTGGCAATGTCCGAAACGGACATCTCCTTGGTGTTGGCGAGGTGTATTAGTATCTCAATGTGTCTTGGAGCTATGCGCTCCCCACTTGGTAACTCCGGTCCTCCGCCTGGAGTTGGTCGGAGCCTCCTTACCAAGTTGTGGAGTAGGAGAATTAGCGAGTTAGTTCTGTCAAATTGGACCTCTGGAGCAGCCCCGCTAGTGATAGTTACGCACCTCCCTCGATTACTATTTTAGAAGAGTAAATGTTAATGGTGGATAACTAATATGGGACTTACGATATTCCGTTAGTTCGGTCATTTTTTTAAATTCGCCCTAAATTCACTTGGTACCCCACCACAAGGTGCTGAAGCGAAATTGGGGGGCTGGGTGGCCGGAGTCTCTAGTGAGGGGCCCTTCGGAGAGTGCAAGACTTCCAGCAAGTAAGAACTATCGTCTGATAGCCAACAATGTCCGCACAATGTCCTTCGAGTAATACAGGCTTCAACTCCCCGGTATCGGATAGCAGGAAAATGGCTGCTGCGCCACGCCATTTGGACCCCAGGACAATCTACGCATATAGCTGTGATCATGTCCTAGTGCAGGCGGAGTAACCAGGTGCAACGGCAAGGGGGAAAGTCGGACATCACCACTAAAGCGTCAGGGCTAATTTTCACAATGTACCTTCTAACCCCTCGACGAAGATGGCGACACATTAGCATTCGCACCGATGAGGTAAAGTGAGGCAACTCAGTTTGGTATCTGTTTAGAACTTCCAATCAACTGGCCAATTGGATTGGGGCTTAGTGGTCTAGCGTAGACCTTGGAATGCGACCTGCATGTCGGCGGTGGGTCCAGCTTGCCACAGAAGTGCTGCTGGTGAAGGGTCGAATAGATGGTTCCACTGAATTCCTGACCACTGCTGCATGCGTGGTTTTTTAGTTAGCTGCATTGGGTGCTGGATTTTTCGAAACTACTTATCTAACTGATAGGCCGTTTCGCCAGTGCTGACTGCTGCTGAAGAGATATTTTAGGCTAGATGTGGGTATTCCAGCTTGGTGGGTTCTGTTCTTAGCTGCATGTCGACCCCTGCCGATAATTGAGACCCCCATCAGTAGGACCTAGTGGATGCGATTTGGAAGGTCTCTGATTTGATTTTTTGGATAACTCAAAATCAAAGTGCACATGTCGAAGTCGAGACTTACCTCACTGAAGCCGGCTTTTGCGGCGGTGGCCAAGGAGGCTTCATTTTTCTGTTCGACCTTCAAATAGAGGCCAAGCCTTGGAAAATCAGTGCGTAGTTTTGTCGCCAGGGCGATCAGGGCGTCGGTAGCTACACCAGCATTTCGCCGAGATGGTACTACGGCGTAGCCGATTTCGATTTCTTTACTTTTGGTACGTTTCCAATACCCAATCCCACCGATCACCCGCTCCAACCGACGATCAACTATCTGGAATTGGCTTGCACTGGGCCATTGGGAATCCAGCTGACGCAAAAGGTAGCTGACAATTTCGACGTCTTGAACTTGAGGGTAGTCCGAAGCCCAACCTGGCGATCTTCTGCCTTCTGAAATCGCCTTAGCCTCCGCGAGGGTAAGGGGTCTCAGACAAAGTAGGTCAGTTACCTCAATCACGCTCAGTCACTTTGCAAAGTAAGGGGTGAAGAGGGCTAGCTGTTGCTGATCTAGAGGGTCTTCGGAGGTATATCATCAGTTGTATATGAATTTAAAAGAGCTTACGTCCTCCTGCGCTGCATACCGAACCTACACAGATCGCGTCGTGACCGATGACGAATTGTACCGAATACTGGATGTGGCTCGTTTTGCACCCTCGGGTGGTAATAGGCAGGGCTGGCGGGTAGTGGTTATCAAGGATCAAGCGATCAAGGAGAAAGTTCGTGACCTCTACGTAGTGTCATGGCGCGAGTACATGGCGCACGTTGAAGCTGGCCTCGTTCCATTTGCCCCAATTTCGAATCGGAATTGGGGCGGTCCTGCGGTAGACCTTGAGACTGCGAGGGCTATCGAGCGGCCATTCGATTTCGCCGACCACCTGGACCTAGCGCCTGCACTACTTGCCGTCTTTGTGGAACTCTCCAAGCTCGCAGTCTTGGACAATGGACTCGACCGGCAGAGTATTGTTGGCGGTGCCTCTGTGTATCCGTTCTGTTACAACATCTTGCTAGCAGCGGTGGAGATCGGACTGGGCGGGGTTATGACTACCGCCTTGTGTAGGGAGGAGCCAGAGGTCATGTCACTGCTTGGAGTAGATCCTGGTTTCGCCCTGGCGGCGCTGCTCGTTATAGGTGAACCGGTAAAAAGGGTAACCAGACTGTCGCGAAGACCCGTGGAAGATTTTTCTAGGGTGGATTCCTTCAATGGAGTGCCATTTGGAGTGGTGCTAGATCCCAAGAGTAGCCAGGAATACCCCATAAAAGATTATTAGAAAGACCCCTTCCAAGCGACTTAGTCGTTTGCCGGTGAGGAGGAATACCCAAAGAAGGCAGACCGAAACTGCCATCGCAGCAGTCGATGCTAGCTCAAGATTTGGGGTCGCTAAAGGACGTATTGATAGAGTCAATCCAGCAGCTAATGTACAGGTCAGATAGGAGGCTCCAAGTACATTTCCTACGACCAACGCAGCGGCGCCTTTCCTCGCGGCTTGTATGGCCGTGGCAATTTCTGGGAGTGAAGCGCCGAGTGCCAGGATGACACCCCCTACGAAGCCCCCAGATATGCCCATCCGGCCGGCAAGTGCCAGCGCACCTTTGAGAAAAACTTCTGCAGCCCCAAGGGTAAGCACTAGTGACACGAGTCCGGTCAAAACCACTTTGCTGTTAGCCGGACTTGCATCGCCCGATTGAGGCCCGTTTTGAATCTCGACCTCTGGCTTTGCATGCTTTGCTGCGTGTGCCCTATGCTCCTCGGCGCCTTTAAGTACGAAGACCGTAAATGCAACGAACATCACGATCAGCAGTGGCCCGAAGTATTGCTTACCGCCTAGGCCAACTACCAACAGAAGGGCCAATGCTCCAGCAACGGCTGCGGCGCCTTCCCTCTTTATGGTCGTACTTGGAATAAGCGGAGTAGCTGCGAGGGCTGAAATAGCGGAAACTATGGTCACGTTTATGGTGGTGGAACCGACGACCTGTGAAAGAGCAATGTCTGAATGTCCCGAGTATGAAGCTAGCACCGACGTTGCGATTTCGGGAAGGGAGGAAGCGAAGCCGACGATTACTACCCCTGCTAGCAGGTCAGACAGGCCAATTTTACGTGAAATGATCCTTGAGGATATGACGAACTTTTCCGACGCGACGGCCAAGACTACAATCGATATCGCCATTGCCCCAAGGTCATAGATCAACTATCCGACCCCTTGGATATTTGGCCATGCCAGCGTCTTGGGGTTATGACGATGATGACCCTTTCTTCGGCTATTCGTGGCGTCCGGTTATATCGCCGAGTAAAGAGTTCTTCAGCAAGCCTACGCGTTTGACTACTCGAGTCTATGGTTGCCCATGCGGAGATGGACGTGTAGGAGGATCCATTTGCAAACAGGAGTGAGGCTACCCCATGGGCTTTTATGTTGCTAACTTTTCGTGATGTCGGCCTGGAGAGTACGTAGAACTCGGCAAAGTCATCGCTGTATACGAAGTTGACAAGGATGCTATGGACGCCGTATTCGCTTGATATCACCGACAGGGTCGCGTGGCGAGAATTGGCTATAAGGCTCTTGGACTCTTGGGAGAAGCTTTCTGGTTTCACTTCTGCGATACTAGCCATGGCTTCACAGATGATCCACGCCCCATCATAAGGGAGAATTTGCGTGCTTGGAAGGCCGGAGGAATTCTCGCTTAGACATTAGCAAGTCGAGCTGCCGAGAGAGAATCGGCCTGGTTAATTGTGGGTCGATGACCTCATCGACAAAACCCCTTTCCGCCGCAATCCACGGTGTAAGGTAGGTGGCTTCGTATTCCCGTTGCAGATTCAGCTGCTCGTCGGGAGTGGCCCGACGATGGAGAATCTGAACGGCACCGAGTGATCCCATAACCGCTATTTCGGCACTGGGCCAGGCCAGGGTGAGGTCGTTTCCCATGCCTTTCGAATCCATTACGATATACGCTCCGCCGTAGGCCTTCCTGGTGATGAGGCAGATCCTTGGCGTGGTGCACGAGGCGTAAGCGAAAGCGAGTTCTGCTCCGTGCCTTATCATCCCTCTCCACTCAACATCCTTACCGGGCAGGAAGCCGGGTGTGTCGACGATAGTTAGCAAAGGAATGTTGAAGGCGTCGCAGAACCTAACAAATCTTGCACCTTTTTGGGCAGAGGGAATATCCAGAGTTCCGGCCATGATCATCGGTTGGTTAGCAAGAACTCCTATTACCCTGCCGTCGAGTCTCCCTAGTCCGGTTACTAGGTGAGGAGCCCAAAATTTTCGAAGTTCATAGAAGTCACCTTGGTCGAGGATCTCTTTTATGATCGACCTGACATCATAGGATCCGGTGGAGGAGGCAGGTATCACCTCGAGCAGACGAGGTGAGATTCTTTCCACCTCGTCGTTTGGAGCGGATCTGTGGGGTAGCTCGTCGGTCGAGTCGGGAAGGTAGTCAAGCATCGATTCGATGGCCAAAATTGCGTCCTGGGCGGTGTCCACCTGTTCGTAAATTACCCCATTCTTCACTGCGTGTATTGGAGCCCCTCCGAGCTCCCTCGATGAAACCGGTACAGCCGTGAAGCTTTCGACCATTGTCGGCCCGGATAGGTATGCAACCGAATCCGAAGTGGCAACTACATAGTCTGCGAGACCTAAAAGGAGTGCAGGACCCGAAACCGCCGGTCCGACGAGGGCGGCGAGTATCGGTATGATCCCTGAGCAGTCGGAGACAGCTTTTGCCGCCTGTCCCCATCCGGCTAGTGCAGCAATCCCGTCGTCTATTGCAGCCCCCGACGTTGATAACACCATAACGAGTGGCTTTTTAATGCCATGAGCCCATCTTGCTGCGAGTGCGATCCTCTTTCCGTCATCTTCTGTCAATGCTCCACGCTTAGAGGTCGGTTTTGATTCGACCCAAACGACTTCACGGCCGTCGATCTTGCGGATCGAGAGGTCGGTTGAGCCGGGAACCCTACTTGAGAGGGCAACGAGTCTTTGGGCCTCTTGATCCGTCGGCTGCCTTTGCCTCCTTAGCATCTGCTATCCACCTACCAGGGGTGAGAAGTGGCCCTTAGGGGAGTGTCTTCGATCTGCCAATGCGATTGCCGCCCGTCTGCCCGAAAATAAGGCACCATTGATGGATGGAGTATCGGTGTAGTCGCCGCAAATGAAAATTCCATCGGCTACCTCGGGGTTTCCGTTGGGAATGGTGGTAGTACCAAATTGCCTGGGCAGTGCGTCAGCTATGACACCAGACGTCAATTCCTGCCACTGTGAGACTTCCGGTCCAAAAAGTGTGGTTAATTCGCGTAAGGTTTCATCTACCAGCAGCTGTGGTTTGTCGCCCTCCGTTGTCAGGGTTGAAACCGAAACGAGATGAACGTCCTTACCCTTGGAATCTTTGGGAAGGTAGCTCTGAGCTACGTCGCTTATCGTAGTGACGGTGAGGATGGGACCTAGGTTTCGGCTGGGAGTGAATACTGCTGGGTGTTCGAGTGGCCGGCGATCGCACACGAAGTAGAAGTAGCCGACTGGCTTTGATAGCTGGCCAGTGAGACCTAACTTCAGCAGGTCATTAGCGACGGATAGCTGCGTAGCGAGGACAACCGCTGAAGCGGGAATCTCCGTACCGTCAGCTAACCTGACCGCACCTTTTGTTATAGAAGTTGCGCGCTGAGACAGCCTTACCTCTCCATTGATCTCTTTGGCTAGCAGGTTGGGGATCATTTGCATTCCCGTGAGGGGAATGGAGCTAGGGCCAAGTAAGAGGCGCCCGAGGACAAACTTGGCCAACGAAAGGGGGGTCATCAGCTCGTCTTCGATGAAGACTCCGCTCAAAAATGGTTCTACAACTGTTTTAATGAGGGGAGATCTTGCTCCGATAGCTAACAGGAAGTCCTTGGTTGGTTCTTTTGAGGCGAGGCGCCTTTTCGCCTTAGTAGCCAGCTGTGAGATCGCCCTTAGGAAACTTGTGATATCCGATGTAGTTACCAGCTTCGACGCGAGTATATCCGCAAGCGCCCCGGGGTATTTGAGGGGATCGGAAAGCAAGAACCTACTTCGTCCATCGTCATCGCCTTGTACGTAAAGGCCTCTGTAAAAGCGAGTCAGTTCTAGCAAGGCCGGATCCAATAGCCGCCTTGGCTCAGGGTAGGACTCCTGAAAAGTCTGAAATCCGATGTCTATGGTAAAACCATCGACCTTCTTGCTCCCGACACGCCCGCCGAGGCGATCGGTCGACTCAATTAAGAGATATTCGATTTTGAGCTTGTCTAGTTGATTTGCACATGCAAGTCCCGCTAGCCCACCACCAACTATGACTACCGGTGCGTCTTTGTCTAGTTGTACGCTCAAACCCAACCCTTTTGATGTAAAGCTCCCAAAAGCGGGATTCTCCGACAAGGCTAACGCAGTTGGCAGCTTGCCCCATAAGCTTCTATGCGATTAGCCGAGCTAAAAATCTCTTTGCCTAGGCTAACGCCATAAGGGGACAAGCGGTGTCTTTTTCAGGTTATCGAACGACGAAGACTGCTAAAAGGTGGATTGGCCTTCTCCTCATGGCTGGTACCGTCGGCCTGGCGATCTACTTCCTCCGATCGAAGGTTATCGAGCTAAAGGGGATCGAGCACTATTTCGCCACCCTCGACCTTTCCTACGTGGCCCTCGCAATAGTTCTTGAGCTACTGTCACTTGCAGCGTACGCCTCGGTCTCCTACTACTTGATCCGTGGCATGCAGCGGAGACTTCCCTTTGTAAAGCTAGTGCTGGCTTCATCAGCATCGACCGCACTGGGTAATTCGGTTCCTTTTGGTGCCGCCGCTTCGACATATTACTTCTACCATCGACTGCGTAGGCTGTCGCTCGATCCGTCGCGGTCGGCGTTGGTATTGGCGGGACTTAACATTCTAACGATCTTGGCACTCGTCGTCCTCGCCGTGGTTGGGGCGCTAGGAGATCAAGGTCAGGCTGAGGGCCTGGTGTCTCCTGTCGATATGGCATTCTTAGCCCTGGTGGTTGGCTTACTTCTATTCATGGTACTCAAGGCTGAACTAGTTGTCTCCAGGTTTGCTTACTGGATCAACTACTTGAAGTCGATTCGCAAAGGAGGAGTAGAAGCCGTCAGAGCCGCCAACGAGGCGAGGGCTCGAACCCAGTTGATCAAGATTGGCAGGACGGAGACCGCTTTTGGGTTCGTGGCGGCCTTTTTGAATTGGCTATTTGACCTGGCGGTACTTTTCTTGATGCTGCATAGCACTCATTCTCAAGTTTCACTCCTGGGTGTCGTGTTGTCATATTCGGTCGGTGCTCTAGCTGCAAACCTCCCTCTGACACCCGGAGGACTAGGCGTGGTGGAAGGTTCGATGGCCGTAGCGCTGGTCGCATTTGGAGGTCATGAGGTTCCCGCTATTGCAGCGGTGGTACTTTACCGGCTCTTCAGTTACTGGTTACTGCTGCCACTGGGTGCTATTTCACACGGGGTGATCAAGTACTTTGAGGCGAGACAAGGCGAAAGGGAAGATGGGTGGGTGACCAGTAATGAGATCTGATCCCGCAAGGCGCTCATTATCTAGAGTTTGTACCGGTCTGGCCGTATCCGGCCTCGCTATCTCCGGCGCCTTGCTCTCTGGTTGCGGGGGGTCAAATTCGCTTGCAGGGACTTCGGCGTCGAACTGCTTAGCGTCGTTGTCTGCGGCGATTGCGACTCAACCTTCAGACTCTCAGTTTTTGGGGATGCGAGAAATATCCAAAGCCGCTGCAAGACGATTTGTGCACCTGAAGCGGTATGACTCATCGGCACCGCTGTGCGTAGTTGGTTTCAGGTTAGAAAACGGCACTAAAAAGGGAGAGTTATTGGAGGTCTATTCACTCGGTACTTCCAAAAGGGTGGGGACTATCTACTTATACCGATCCAGTTTCAATTTAGCACACCCTTTTTAGGATCACCGTTAGTTGACGCTCAGAAGGGCCACCACCTTTGCGGGGTCCCCGCACCTTCGCTTGGCAGTGGTCCTGGAGCGTCTGAAGTTGACCAGTTAGGCCATAGTTCGACCCACTGACGGTGTCGGATGGTCTTGGATTCCTTTTCAGGGCGACGACCGATACGTCCAGAGTCTGCAAACGTCAGTCGGCCTGCCGCTTCGAGGTTCTATTTCTCGCCCGGTCACTTTGGATCAGGGATGTCTTTCTTATCCTCACCGACAAGGGGGTGACCTCTAGGCACTCATCTTCTGCTATAAATTCTAGGGCGGCTTCAAGCGTCAGCTTCTTGGGCGGTGAGAGCCTTACGAGTTCTTCGGATGTCGATGACCTGATGTTATTTAGTTTCTTTTCCTTGGTCGGATTGACATCCATGTCCTCGGTCCTCGAGTTTTCCCCGATGACCATTCCTTCGTAAACGTCCTCGCCGGGAGCGATAAAAAGCTGGCCCCTTTCCTGCAGGTTGATCAGCGCATATCCGGTGGATACGCCTATGCGATCGGCAACTAAAGAACCGGAAGCCCTAGCTTTGATATCGCCAGCATGCTCTGAATACCCATCGAAGGCATGGTGGATGATCGCAGTGCCTTTTGTTTGGGACAACACATCGCTACGGAGACCGAGTAGACCCCTCGAGGGGATCCTAAATATTGCCCGAGTCCAGCCCGAGCCGTTGGCGACGATAGAAACCAGGGTCGCCTTTCTGGGCGATACGCATTGGGTTAGGGACCCGAAATGCTCTTCTGGGATATCGACTTCAAGTCGCTCGTAGGGTTCGCATAGTTTGTCATTAATGATCCTGGTTATAGCCTGCGGCTTCCCGACGGTAAGTTCGAAACCTTCACGCCTCATGGTCTCTATCAGTACTGCTAATGCGAGTTCGCCTCTGCCCTGCACCTCCCAGGTGTCGGTTCTGTCGGTGGTGAGGACCTTCAATGAAACGTTTCCGATCAATTCTTGGCTGAGTCGTGAACCGATCAATCTCGCGGTCACCTTCGTGCCTTCACGACCGGCCATGGGTGAAGAGTTTACCGAAAATGTCATTGAAATAGCCGGTTCATCCACCGTGATTGGAGGAAGTCTTATGGGGTTTTCCGGATCAGAGATACTGTCGCCGATAGATACGTCTTCTAACCCAGCAAAGATTGCGATTTCTCCCGGTCCAACTTCGTCGACTGACTTCCGGTCCAGATTGTCCGGCACGAAGAGCTCGACTATCCGGACTTTTTTCATTTCAGAGTCCTTAGGGAACCAAGCAACCTGCTGTCCCTTTTTTAGCCTTCCACTGCTTATCCGGGATATTGCCAGTCGACCGAGGTAGGGACTACCGTCGATGTTTGCTACCATCGCCGAGAGTGGCATGGACTCTTCGTAGCTTGGAGCTGGCACGTCCGCCTTGATGGCGTCGAAAAGCGGAGAAAGATCGGTGCCGTGCTGATTGGGATCTAAACTCGCCCAGCCATTACGCCCCGATGCATAGAGGGTTGGAAATTCGATCTGATGTTCGTCGGCTTCGAGGTCAAAGAATAACTCCAGCACTTCGTCTAGAACTTCCTTCACCCTGGCATCAGGGCGATCAACCTTGTTGAGGACGGTGATTATCGGTAGCTTGAGGTCGAGGGCTTTCCTAAGGACGAAACGAGTCTGTGGTAGCGGTCCCTCCGCAGCATCAACTAGCAGGACTGCTCCGTCTACCATTAGCAATCCTCGCTCTACCTCTCCGCCGAAGTCGGCGTGGCCGGGTGTGTCAACTATGTTGACCCTCAAACCATGCCAATTGATAGCGATATTTTTGGCGAGGATCGTTATGCCCTTCTCGCGCTCTAGATCGCCCGAATCTAACACCCGATCTTGAACCTCTTGGTTGTCCCTAAAGACTCCGGACTGCTTGAGCATTGAGTCCACTAGTGTTGTCTTGCCGTGGTCTACATGGGCAATAATGGCGATGTTTCGCAGATCTTCCCTGACGGGCACTTTTCTCCTAATTTATATGGGCTCTTCGCGCAAATCTACTAGGAGTTCCTAGTTTGGAGTTGCGCTGCGCCGCCTAGTTTTCTGGCGTAACCTTCTTCGAGGTACGCTCAAATTCGCGTTCGACGTCATCCCATGTTATTAGGTCTGGATCAACCCCAAGCTCTTCATCTCGATTGGCCCGCAGTAGTATGCCAACGGCGGCCCCCCAGAAGACAAGCAGTGAGAAGATTTTCCCGACGGCCCCTGCGAGTTGCTGGTCGGCGACTGCGGAGATGCCAATAGCGGCAGCGGTTTTAGCATACATTGGGTAAAACGAGTGCCTGGAGAATACCAACACGATAGCCGGAACATTGGGGAGGAGGCTTTGGGTGAATAGATATGCGATACGCCCGGCGGTGGTGAGCTGTCTGGTACCTGGAAGGAGCTTAAGCGCCGGTATCCACATGATCGCAGCTGCGAGGCCAATCCAGAGATGGACGAAATCATGAAATAGCCAGGAACTGGTTTCGGCTGAGACAATCGGCGGAAGCATCGTCGAAACCATTGTGATGGAGAAGATGACCGTTGCAACGAAAGACCTAGTTACCTTGGAAAGAGTCCAATCAAGGAAGCGTGGCTTGGTCAGTCTTCCAAAGACCCATCGGGGGGTACCCACTAGCATCAATGGCACCGCAATTAGCGCGATATAGAGATGTTGCATAAGATGTGCCAGGATCGAATACTTGTCGGCAAGGTCTGCAAGTGGCCAGGAGTTAGCGAAGTACAACGTCAGCGCACCTAAGGTGAAGTAGAACTTCTCTCTAGTGGAGCTTGCCGCCCAAAAAAGCCTATTTTTCTCGGCTAACCAGCCTGGCTCCTCATCCTCCTCGTCATCATCATCAACGTAGAGTTCTGGTAAGTCATCGGGGTCGGTTGGATATCTATTGTCGATGGTGTCCTTGTAGGTCTCCGCGTCCAGTTCAATCGCATGTGGCACCTCCAACTCATTTCTTTGAGTATTTGACGGATGGGCTGCAACGCGGGAAGCGGAGTCAATCTCCTTGCCGTGATGTGCGAGGACTATGTAATAGAGGAGGAATGCGGCGAGGGTGATAGCCAGATCCAAAAGGTGCAAATTGTATGGTAGCGAAAACTTGGCAACTGGGTGCTTTGAAGCGACTAAAAATAGCAACCTCAACCCCCCTTTTTTCCAGAACTACTACCTATATATCGTATTTCAAAATTGTGACGAAAACCACAGCGAGCCGTCATTTATAGATGTAATTTGTCCGAAACTGGACGAGACGTGCTTGCCAAAAGTCGAAAATGCTTTTCACTCACCGACCCTGTAGGGTGTATCATTTTTCGCTACCCCTCGCTACCCCTCGCTACCCCTCGCTGGCCAGGTTTACATTTATTTCAAATGAGGAGTGCTCGCTGCAGGAGAACCGTCCGCTTTAGGCGTCGGGCTATTTTGCTTAGCGGGGTTTTCTCAAGGGTGTCAAACACAATTTCGATAGGAACGAGTTCGGTTTCTTTAGATGAAGGTATGTTCCGGGACACTTTTTATTTTTATTAACTGCTTTGAGCTGAAGCAATCTAAATTAGGCGAGACACTTTTTTACGGATGGTTTCTCTAGGCGCGGATGATGGCATCCAAGGTCGGGAGAGTCATTTCAGACCTAGGGTGGTCTCTAAAGGCGCGGGTGATAGCTGCCCAGCCTGGTCGTTTTGGGCAAGACATGATGACCCGGGTTCGGCCCGGTCGATGTAATCTTTGCATGTGGCTGTGGTAGATCCAATGGTGAGACTGGTGAATTTGACTCAGATGCTGCTCGAAGCGTCGAAACCACTCACATTAAGAGAAATTGACGAGCGACTTGAAGGGATGTCAGGTACCCCGGAGACTAGGCGGAAGACTCTGGAACGGGCAAAATCGGACCTGCGGGGAGTCGGGATTCCAATAGAGGTGGTCCAACTGCCATCGGGCGAAACCGGGTATACCATTAATCCGTCCGCAGTCGTATTGAATGTGATTCTGGATGACGAGGAGAGCATCGCACTTGCCAGCGCTCTGGCTATGGTAAGGGTCGAGGGTAAGCCACCCTTGGACCTCGCCAGCAAACTTGGCTACATCATAAGTGGGAATACCTCCGCGTTTGTAGACCTGGCTCGGCCAGAGCTCCTCGGAGCGCTTTATGAGGCCGCCACTAGGGCCAAGGTGGTCAGTTTTCGCTATTCGGATACCTTGCGAAAGATTGAAATTCATCAGATATCGTCTAGATGGGGGAGATGGTATTTAACCGGTAGAGATGTATCCCTAGACAGCATCAGAACCTTCCGAGTTGACCGCATTAATGGACCCATCGAGATCATCAAAGATTCGCACTACCAAAGGCCGACGAGACCGAGTAAGGGCCGAGTACTCTCAGAGCAGGCCTGGTTCGTAGACGACGACAACCTGAAGTATGCCAAGATCAGGGTAGGCGAGACCGACGCGAAGATAATCAGATCTTCGGGACTGGCTAGCTCGGTGATCGCTGTTGGTGAGGGACTTTGGGAGTGTGAATTCGCCTATTCTGAGGAATCTGGGCTAAGAGCCTTCTTCTTTGAGCTAAGCAAGTTGCCTCAGGTCATTTCCTCAGAAGAGCTTCGAGTAAACTTTTACAGCTGGATCGAAGCCACTCAAAAGCGCTACCTCGGCAGTCCAATTATAAATTGGGATGCAGGCGATATACCGCCTGTGGTTGATAAAAAGCCAAGGAGAAAAAAGAGGGCAAAGCTCCCAAATGGGATAAGTTTCGACAGCGCCAAGGATCGTTTTGCC
>JAKBHQ010000279.1 GCA_021836665.1 Thermoplasmata archaeon | reverse complement strand
AAGCTTTCTATCTTTCAGGCCGAGCAAGAGCCCCACCACGGTGAAGAAAAGTATCGGAATCAACACGTATAGCAGATTTGACACCTTCACACCTCCTTTAACTAGATTAAGTCTCTTTTACTGAATTGGCACCGAGGCCCCAGTCCGAGCCGCCCATCCAGGACTCCTTTTTCCAGATCGGTACGGATTTCTTCAAAGTATCGATCAAAAATCGCGAAGCCTCATATGCCTGATCCCTGTGAGCTGCGGAAACCGAAATGATGACGGTTGATTCACCTGGCGTCATCTCCCCCAAGCGATGGACCACCGCAACTCTCCCCATACCTTCAAATTCGCTGAGCGCCCTTTTTGCTAGATCGGTCATCCTCTCAAATGCGACGGTCTCGTAGGCTTCATAGGAGAGCTTAGTCACACCGGGCCTACCGTCCGAGAAGTCTCTAACCGTGCCTGAAAACAGAACTACGGCTCCACAGTCCTCCAAGACCGTCCAAGAGTAAATTTTCTCCACCGATAGCTGACCCTCGGTAATCTCAACCCAGATAGCCGAATCGATGGAACTCAAACTCAAGTCCTCTCCTACTTTCGCCTAGAAATTGAAACGGCACCGTAATGGCGCTGGTACGAAATCGAAATAACAATGAAGAGCTTAATCTCGCCAAAGCGTCACCCTCAATGCAATTACACCAATCTCTCATTATTTGTCCATAAGCCAAATTTGTCCATAAGCCAAATTTGTCCATAAGCCAACTCGCCCTAAGAACGCCACCCGGGATAAGTATTCGGTACTTAAATCGCACAGTTGATTTAGCATGTAGTCATGAGCGGCAATATTCCAAGCGGGTCAAACCCTTTTGAGTTCTTCATGCGTTCGATGCTCGGGGGACAAGTTGGATCGTTGTTTCCAGAGGGTTCAGACTTCAGATGGGACATGGTCGTTTCCATGGCTAACTTAGCCGTAGTTGGCCTCGACAACTCAATCCTGCAAGCAAACGTCGAGCCAACCACCCGCATAAAGGTCGAATCACTCTTCGACATAGTCGACATGCACCTAGATTCTCTTGAGATGATGCCGCCTTTGCCAAAAGTGGATCGGCGCATATCACTTTTTCAGAGGACGACCTGGTTGCAAGAGTCTTTGAATCGGTGGAAACCACTCCTAAACGAATTACTCAACGCTCTGACCCCCCCGGGAGGGAATTCGGAGGAATTGAACCCCTTCGGCGCCGACCAAGCCGAACAGTCGTCTGATTCATCACCAATGGAAAGAATGATGGCGATGATGCAGAAAATAGCAGCACCGGCTCTGGTTGCTTCGCAGATCGGCTGGGCCGTAGGTGAACTATCAAAAAGTGCTCTTGGGCAACTCGACCTTCCCATTCCACGAGAGACAAAGGGCGGAATAGAACTCATTCCGGAGAATATTGAGTCATTCGCCGAGGCAAACCTAATTGAAGTCGACCACCTTTACATCTGGGTCATCGTACGGGAGCTGATCCACTTGGCGATTATCAACTCCATTGCGGTCAAGGATCGACTCGACTTTCTCATAAGGCTACATATAGCTGATTCCCATTCGGCACTAAGTAGCGCTATGCAGAATCTCGCACAGATTGACCCGACCGACTCCGAAGCAATGCAGAATTTTCTGACCAACCCTTCGGCGCTCGTCGCTGGAGGTCACTCGGAAGCTCAAAAACTCTCCCAGAACGACTTCCAAGCCCTGCTAGCTTTGATAGAGGGGATAGTCGACTACCAGAGTCGCCTCTTGGCTGAGGCAATTTTTGGTGATTTCGCCCAGATTGAAGGTGCTACTAAACAAAACCTACTCGATCCATCCAACACCTCCCTTACCGTCGCCTCCCTCCTTGGGATTTCAATTACTGCAGAGACGCTACAAAGGGGCGCCGCCTTCATCTCAGGGGTCCTTGAAAGGGATGGCGGCCAAAAACTCTCCGCGCTCTGGAACAATCCGGAGATGCTCCCAACGCCGGCAGAGATCGATGCACCGGGCCTTTGGCTGGCGAGGATCGAATACATTGGCGGCTAAGCCGTCGCAGTAAACTAATTTCGCCACTCTGAGTGAAATAGTCTCACTCAGAGTATCAAGCTGAGTTAGAATGTGCCGATAATCTACCTATGGTGAATTGGTCTTCGGGTTCTGAGGATTACGGCTGGGTTGTGGAAAAGAATTATCCACTCCTTGGGGAAGTCCGGAATAGTCCAAGTCAATCCAATCACAGCTTGAGCTGGATAGATGGGGAGTTCGATTCTGTCCCCACCTCTGGGGAAAGGCATACTGGAGCCACTTCGCCATCCATGCCACTTTCGGCCCAGCTCCCCGAGCATGGCGAATCGGGCAAACCGACAAATGTGGTATTTGTCACGTTTTCACCCTTTGGTGGATCAGAGGAGGACTCGATGGGGCAGATTGGTAGCGGCTGGCTAGATGGCAGCGAGAAGTACGGACTGGCTTCCAACGAAAGCTGGTTACCCACAGAGGAAGAGGCACCGTTTCTCTACAGCCTAGGTGACGCCAGCGATACACTAGATGATTTCGGCCAACCCGACTCGGCACTCGACCCCGCTCCAGGATCTACCTTGCTAGACACGGTCTCTGAATCAACAATCTTCCCAAGCGTCAATGCTTTCGACAGAACCAGCGACGCAAAGCGCGTCTCCTCTTCAGACCCGTGGCTAAGGTTTAGGGCAAGGAGGGACGAGTTGGCCGACGAAGCACAAAACGAGATTTTAGAGGCACTTGATTCCCCCACGATCCAAGAGCCGGAGAGACGGAGGCCTAGAGAGTCTTTCTGGGACATCCTGGACCGTACGGCACAGCTTGCCGTGATTGGCGGCCCCAAGGTGCAGCTTCCGGTTAGTTTCGAAGTCGACGTTCCGAGCGCCGATATTCACAACGCAGGTCAAATGGTCTCCCAGGCGAGTTATGTGTCCCAGGTGCAGGCCAACGCCGAAGAAATGACCGGTTCGTTCCCACAGGTCTCATCCATAGATGAAACGGATCTGACTGAATCCGAGGCCGACGAGGATCCACTTGAGAATCACCCATACTTCGATAACCTAGAGAAAAAGCATGAGGCGTTTCAGGCATCTGGATCTATAGACACCGACCTTGAGAAGGGCCACAAAAAGATCTGGCACCGTCAAAGCGATGACGTCTCCATCACTTCTAAGAAGTTTCGCAAGCGCAAGAACTAGGCCTCTTCGAAGGCCTCGGCCGCACCCATCTCCCATTCACATCCGATACCTTCGCGCTCTGCGTCCCGAACGGTGCGTTCCTTGTTTCTCCGAAACTGTGGATCATGTGGAGGAAGCATAAGGAGACGACTCAGTACCCTCTGGCGAAAATCATCGACCAGCTTCCTCTCTCCCGAAAGGTATTTAACCTCCCAATGAGGGGCCACCGGTCCTAGGTAGACGACCTTTGCCCGTGCGCGGATCGGTTGTTGTACGACCTCTTCCACTAATCCCTCCAATGGTACTTCGCCAACTTGCAGTCAGCTAACGGTAACAGACTAGCTGGTAGCCAGCACATATAAAGCCTCGTGGGCTCGCAAGGGCCGCCGACCATACACCTTGACCCATAGCCCGACACCTGTAATCGTAGGAGACGAAAGCCGGGCTAACTTTCCACCCACTCGGTTCTCCCACCATCGATAAGGCGCTCGAAGATGAGTTCGCTTCTTCACAGGAACTTCGATGGGTCGGAGCTACCGAAAGACTTAAAACACTACGGTCTAGATCAACCGAGCGACCTTCGCTGCATTGACCGTTGCTTCCTAGAGCGAACTCTTCCGATTTTTGATGAAGTCGACCAGCACGAAATCGCCGAGTCTGCTTCCACTGGTATAGAACACCCGCCCACCGTTTGCCCTTACCAATTTGTCCATAAACCTTCTGAGTTGATCGTCGGCGTCCAGCACAAAACTATTGATTTCAATCCCGCCGCTGGTACATTTAGCAACCTCGGAAAGCGTCGCCCTCAGAGTCTCCGGTGCGGGAGGATAGGAGAAAAATATCTCGCCAGACGGAAGCACATGGGAGGTTGGTTCGCCGTCGGTCACCAGAATGATCTGCTTTGTCCCTTTTTGTCCTTTCAGCATCTTCCGCCCGAGGGCCAAGGCATGGGCAATATTTGTCCCATAGACATAATCCCAGGTAACCGAGGGGAGTTCCGCAATCGGAATTTCTCGGGCTACCTCTGAAAATCCCACCAACGCAAAAAAGTCCCGCGGAAATTTCGATCTAACAAGGCTAGAGAGCGCTACCGCAACCTTCTTGGCTGGAAGGAAGTTATCCCGGAGCGGCATTGACAGGGAAAGATCCAACAGAAGCACAGTGGAGGTCGACACTGTGGCTTCTGTCCTTTCAATCTCGAAGTCATCCGCCGACAGCTTGATCGGGAAACCCGCCCCTTGACGCAGAGATGCGTTCCTTAGTGTCTGATTAATATTGAGATTGAAACTATCTCCGTATTCATATGCTTTGGTTTGGTATTCGAGATCTGGCCCTAAACCCGACCTCCAGGATGGATGCTCCCCCAGGCCGGAATGCTTGAGCTTAGAAAAGAGCTCCTTCAGGGCGCCGTCGGCAATCTGCCTAAGGCCCTTAGGCGAAATGCGGAGAAAACCCTCCTTATTGTCAATTAACCCCGCTTCTTTTAGAGACTTCGCTAGCTCGGCTAGCTCGGCAAGGGATTTACCTGCGTCTTCACCCAGGAGATCTCCAACACCCGAAATGTCGACGTCCGCCAGCGAGGCTGGAGACGGTGGATTCTTGAAGAATGCCTCTAATTGGTCAATTCTCGTCAGTTCTGAAAAAAGGTCTCCAACTTCGCCGAGCGAAACGTCCTGGTTCCCCCGCAAACCAACCGGACGACCACTCGGATGGTAACCCATTTGGGACAAATTTTCCGAAAGCATTTCCAGTTGCCAAGCGAGGTCCAAGTCCCCAAGCAACTCGTCAAAGAGTTCCGCCAGTTCAAGTCGCTGTTGGTCATCCAGTGACTCCATAAACGATGCCATTGCCGTTGCTTGTCTTGCTAAAAGGTCCAAGAGCTCATCGAGCGTCGAGACTCCAGGAAACATATCGCCGTACTTCTCTTTAAAGTGAGAAAAATCATCACTTACATCGATACCTTCGGCTCGTTTTGAAAGTAGCTCATTAAGCTCTGCTAGCATCTGAACTAATCTCTGCCTCTGCTTGGGACCCATATTCGAAAGCGATCCCTTCATCTGAGAGAAGGTCGACTCTATCA
>JAKBHQ010000255.1:1546-5327 GCA_021836665.1 Thermoplasmata archaeon | reverse complement strand
CGACAGGTAGGTCGGTTTGAAAACCACCTCCAGATCGAGGTCCACGTCTTGGAGCCTCTCCGCCAGCTGATTGGCAAAACCGAGGTTCTGCTCTACCACCGCAACCCCGCGACTCCCGAGCTGGTCCAGCATCGGTCGAAGTAGCGGGAAGGGCAAGATCAGAGCCGTCTCATGGTCGTGTTTGTCATCAATGCGAAGCAGCATCTTGGCGACGATACACATCTCATTCATCGCTGCTGCGTGGACGAGTTGAAGCGACTGTTCCTGGGTTATTTGGCCCAACCTGATATCGAGTATCGAGGAGAATGCCGCCGGAAGTTGGGCTAGCACCTCTTCCATAATCCCAAGGACGACGTCCAGCTCTATGTCCGTGAGCATGTTCCTCGACGGGATGTCGTCTCCACTACCGCCGAAGCGCAGGTCCACGATACGCAGTGCGGGATCGAACTGCTGGTAATAGATGGCTTTGGATGGGAGGGGTGGGAGTGAGACCACGGTGACGCTCCCGTTGTCCTCGAACATATCCAAGACACCTTCCCACGGAAGCTGCAATAAGCCGGTAATGTCCAGACGACAATGTACTCGAAGGTTCGCTGAGAGAATCGAACTAGCCGGTCTCGCAAAGGCCTCGAGCAGGAGTTGGAGCGAGCGGAGCTGATTACGCTCCAGGGTCTTTGGTTGGCGAAAATCGAACTTCTTCGCCTGTCGGGTCTTTATCTTTTCGGACCTCTCAGGGTCTTCAACGGGCGCTGAAGACTCTGGAGCTGGACTAGCTGGAGCTTCCTCGACGGTCTCTGGGGCCTTAGCTTCGACTTCTGGTTCAATCTGGACCTCGAGTTCGGGTTCCTCTTGCACTTTGGGCGGCTTTGGCTCACGGACTATCGGTGCAAAAACGGCGCTAAAACCTAAATCCGCTTTGGCTCACGGACTATAGGTGCAAAAACGGCGCTAAAACCTAAATCCTCGTCTTCGGAAACTTCGCCATCTTTGGAGGCATCTTTAGCGGCATCATCAAAAGTCACCTTGTATCAATCGGCATTCAACGATCGTTCCTTAGCAAAATACTTTACCAATGCTCAACTACTCACTTCTTCCTGACCGAGGAAGGATTAACTCGATCCAATGCGCTCCTGATGTTTTGTCCGTCACACCACGGTTTTCAGCGCTCAACAAGATGGGCTCTGCCACAATTGGGCCTGCTCCTCGGGCCCATTGGTGATCTTTGATTTTGCCG
Source organism: Thermoplasmata archaeon (assembly GCA_021836665.1). The sequence continues at coordinate 4,093 of JAKBHQ010000255.1, read as the reverse complement.
AAACTAATCCAATTGGGTCCGAAAAGACCCGCCTCGTTGGGTATCGGTGAAATTTAGCAGATGTCAGGGCTCCAATTTCTGTCGCTACGGGCAGTTAAAGTTCGCCTAGCAGATAGTGTCATTCGACATGGCCTGGGATGACGGAGCTGAGGAGGACTACGATTCCGACGAATACGCAACGCCGCGTTTAAGTTCGACTCCACTCATCAAGGTTTATTGCTACTTAGACGACAACGACACACTCGAGGCTATCTATAGGCCCCGATTGGTCTACGACTCTGATTCTCAGCTGCTGGTTGAAAGCGACCAACCGATGAGGCCGTCCCCGGCTTGTAAGTACTTCGCTGCCGAGGTCGTCGATGAAGAGGGACCGTGGAGGGCACTGGTCGACTTCCAGAAGATCGGGACTTCAAACAACCTCTACTATGCGAGACTTCCGCTACTAAGCCACTGGAAACGGATCCAAAGACGGAGGGCTTTTAGGGTACAGGCCGATGTAGAGGTACTGATCACCCCCTTTCGAGATGGGGTCTCCCGTGAGCAGATACCCGGCAAGATTAAAGATATCTCGGCAACCGGGGTCGGTATCGAGATCGGCCCAGAGGTGGTCGTAGTCCTCGGTGAGACCTTCCACCTGAGTTGTAACTTGCCCCAGGGCCCGATATCGGCCGACGTAGTCGTCGCCAACGTTAGGGGTCCAATAGTCGGTTGTGAGATCCTGTCGGTATCTGCACAGCACTCACGGCTGATCGGTGCGTATATCTTCTCACAGCAGGTCCGAAGGCCCGACGACGACCTCGACGACGACTAACTCCACAAAAAGAGACTAAATCATCTAGCCAATGCCAAACCTAAAGCAGGTGCCGTGGCAACTACTGCATCAGAAATGTCGTAAAAAAGATTGCGTTCACCTTCGGCTTCTTCGGGGTTCTCGCTAGTTCGGCGTTAATTGCCTTGAGTAGTACCTGCTTGGCTATGTCCCTCGACTGGGGGTTGAGGAGATAAGGATAGGTGTATCCGGCGAAGGTCTGTATCACGATATCGGTGACCTGTGGTAGGTCTGCGGTCACCTCAGCCGGCGTAGAAGTCCTCGAAAGCTGGAAGGTCATCCCAACCTGCAACACGTGACCATCTGAGAGATTAGTCGTCAAGGAGGAAAAGTTATAGGTCGGAGGTGGGGTGGCGACGGTCGCAGAAGCCTTCGATGAGCCGCCCGAGAAGAGGAGAAAATAAGCAGCTCCGGCGACCACTAGGAGCAGTGGAAGGACGATGAAGAGGAGCTTCTTCTTGCCACCCTTCTTCTTCTCCGGCTTCTTCGACGAATCAGGCTTCTTCGCCCCTTGAGCGCCCTTTACCGCTTCTGCAGTCCTAGACATCTGTCAATTCTCCCATCCTAGGAAACCCAATTGACCTTGGGAAAGAAACCAGTACGTCTCTATATCGGTTCGATGAAGCAATTTCTTCACATCCGATACCGCTAACTTCAGTTATTTCTTAACCGCCGACGGCGCTGCGCTTGCGATCGTGCCAGAGGAGCCGGAAGTTGCCTGGGTGGAAACCGGCGTAGCTGGGCTTATTACGGAACTTACCGCTGGATTGAGGATGACTACGTCGACCCGTCTGTTGATCGCCATGTTCGCCGGGGAGCTGTTGGGAACCAGTGGATGGGTCTGGCCATAACCTGTAGCCGACAACCGGGCTTCTGGGATCCCATCGACCCTAGTCATCCTCTCTACTACCGTCGTGGCACGAACGGCTGAGAGCTCAAAGTTCGAGGAGTAGGGACCACCTATAATCGGCTGGTCGTCGGTATAGCCCTCGACCACGACGTTATTTGGCATGGTCTTTAGAATGGACGCGAGCACATCCACCACAGCGCTACCCGCTGCGCCGAGTTGAGCTGAGTCGACGCCAAAAAACATCTTGTCCGACATCATCGTCACTACGACGCCCCTCTGGTCGGTAGTCACGCTGGCATCTGCTGCGAGCCCCGCCTGCTGAAGCGCTGCATTGACCTGTTGAGCGATCGCAGTTGAGTTACCAGATGACTGGTTGATCGGGGGCAATATCCCTTTTACTACCCCGCTCCGCTGGACGAGGGAGGTGTTTTGGAGTAGCCCCGTACCGCCGTGGACGACAGAGTTGAGTTGGAGGGTCGAAAAGGATTTCACGACTCCCGTTTTGAACTCCATGAACTTTTGAATGTTGATCGTGCTCATTGCGAACAGAACTACAAAGAGAGCTAATAACAAGGTGATCATGTCAGCGTAAGTGAGCAGCCACCTCTCACTATTCTCGGCCTCAGCGTGCTCTTCACTATGACCACGATGGCTGCGGGAACTCATGCCGCCTTCTTCTTGGAAGCATCTTTCGATGCGGCTAATGCGTCTCGCTCTTTTGGAGCCAAGTAGGTCAAGAGCTGTTGTTCGATCAGCCTCGGTGATCCACCGGCCTGTATCGCTAAGATCCCATCCATCATGAGCATCTTGGTTCGGACTTCTAGTCCCGAGGCCCTCTTGAGTTTGTTTTCGATCGGGAGCCAGATGA
>JAKBHQ010000255.1:0-1536 GCA_021836665.1 Thermoplasmata archaeon | reverse complement strand
AGCCGTCATGACCCCCCAGAGGGTGGCGGTGAAGGCACCAGATATAGCTGGGCCCAAGGTACCTGGGTTAGAGAGATTGGCCAAGACGTGGATCAGTCCCATGACCGTACCCAGAATTCCGATAGTAGGAGCGAATCCCCCCATGTCTTTGAAGAACTTCGCACCCACACCGTGTCGGACCTTCATCGATTCGATATCGCTCTCGAGTAGTTCCTGGATTCTCTCTCCGTCGATGCCGTCGATGGCGAGCTGAATTCCCTTCTTCAAGAACTGGTCTTGGATGTCCCTCGACGCCGCCTCGAGCGCAAGCACCCCTTCTCGTCGGGCGATCTCCGCAAACCTCACCATCTCGGCTATCGACTCATCTGGCGCCTGTACCTTGGACATCATCGCGGACTTCAGTCCGCCTACGATCTGAGATATATCCTTCAGCCTCACCCCGGCTATCGACACACCGATCGTCCCCACGAGCACCAGCAGCATCGACGAAGGTGCGAGCAGCGAAGCAGGATTGCCCCCGTCCATGATCATCGATACGAAAATTGCAGCGAGTGCCAGTACTATCCCGATCGGGGTGGATACGTCCACGTGCTACTCCTCCTCGGCCTCGACGGGCTTGACGACACGAAGCTTTGGCGACTGGTCGCCCGGGTCGGGGAATGAGGCAGCTCGTATGACCGCCGACCTAAAGGCAATGATCCGGTCGACCACCTCTTGCACTCCTTCTCTCACCATATAGTTGCTTCCACCGCTCAAGGTGATCACCGTGTCAGGTGTCGCCTCTATCTTCTCGATCAAATCGCAGTTGAGCACTAATTCCTGACCTGAAAGGCGTGTCACCAGAACCATCGCCCGTCCTCCAGTCACCTTCACCTTGGGTTATCGGCACGCTCGATGCAATCCCTAAGGATTAACTCATCGATATCAATCATCTAAAACTTCCGAACTCCACTGACACAACCCTGTCGCAGAACAACTTTGTGGTGGAGCTATCAACTCCAGGTCGCAGAGGAAAACGGCAGGGTCACAACTTAAATAGGACCTCGATTCAATCGGTGCCAAAGGTCTAAACCTGAAACAAAGATAAAAGAAATATTCAATTCTTTGACCTTGTCGTTGATTAGCTGCCTTTTGGCCCAGGACGAGAGAAGGCTTCCCACGACATTTCGAGGTCAAAAGGCACTGAACTAAAGTGCGATACCCATTCCGAAGCTGACGACTACCAAGGGCCGTCGGCCACCCCGAATCATTCTGCCTATGGCCGATTATCGGACCCAACCAAACAGAAGGAGCCACCTTGGCGACAGATCTACAAGCGATCATTAGTCATCCAGGTCCGATAGTCCGAGGGTGAACCTCCCCGCCCTTACGGACGGGGCTTCTGGCTCCGCCGTTTGGTTGGAGTTACCGAGCATCGCTCCCGTCACGCCACCACGACCAACTGGTCTGGTGCCGATGAATCGGTACTGGTGGATGAGTTTGCTAGCTTTGGCTTGCTAATCTGAGTTGCCTCAGACAAGGCCCGGTTCTGGGCAC
>JAKBHQ010000025.1 GCA_021836665.1 Thermoplasmata archaeon | reverse complement strand
GACAGTTGGCCTCTCTTTGACTCCGTTTTTACAAGATAAGAGCTGAAGGTCGATTGACTCGATCGACGAACTCGCCCAAGAGATCTGTGAGGGACTAAAAGACTGTATTCCAGAGGTATCCATCTTGTGCTCTATTCCAGTGACATCAAGGACCGCTGTCCTGTGGTCATCGCTGATACCGGAAGTGACACGTCGAGGTCTCCAACCTTTGATCACCCGTACACCTGGACCGGAGTCGCACCGGCAACCCATGAGTCGGCCAGATGTAAAAGGCTGGCTGGTAGGTGTAACGGTACTCCATAGCTGGAGTAAACCTTGATTAAATCGTTCCGACCAGCAACACACACGAAAGGCGCATACTACTCAACCCAAAATGTTTGTATCACTAAGCGCATGTGAGGCAAAGAAAACAGCAGTTGCTGTCGTACGGTCAATCTTCGATACAATTTGGACCTAGCCACCAATGGCACCTTATAGGTCGAATAAGGGGTCGACTACTCCGATCGTCGTAGGTGATCGAGCCATCCAGGCCAAGAAGCTCGCCAGCAGCTTGGCGACTCTGGGCTTCGAGGTTACTATCATCCAGGCAATCACCTAGAGCCAACGCTGGCCGAGCTTGAGCCCAAAGCCTCATGTTCTTTTGTAGTGTTTACCCCGAGGTGACGAAGCTAAGCGGTTCGGCCACCAAGATCACGGAATATCGCGCAATTCTATGACCAACTTGGTAGCAATGTCTCTAACCAAACCAATGCGGTTCAGATCTCTAACGCCGATGACATGGCAGTCTCGCAAGCTCCGATTACCCATGGCCGGAATGCATTACAATCCAGTGTTTGCTAGGCTCGCCAAAGATGGGTCATTGGTTGCCGTGCCCTGCGGTCGGGCCAAGTTGAGTCAAGCGTTTTCAGAGTGGAAGAATGGAAGGTTAATTGGAAGTCGCCGTCGAAGTTAGAGATCTAAAAAAGAGCTTTGGGGCCGTCGAAGCATTGCGTGGGGTCAGCTTGTCGGTAGAGCGGGGAACGGTGCTCGGCCTGCTCGGACCGAATGGTGCAGGCAAGACTACAGTTATCAAAGTCCTTACCACCCTTTTGCGTCCGGACTCCGGTTCTGTTTTTATCGAGGGCTGCGACGTTTTAGCTGACCCAGCTAAGGTGCGTCACTTGATCGGACTTGCGGGCCAAAGTGCGGCAATTCAAGAGGAGTTGACGGGGCGGGAAAATCTAGAGATTATGGGCAGGCTCTATCACTTGAATAAAAGTAGCTCGCAGACAAGAGCTCAAGAGTTGCTCGAACGCTTTGATCTAGTCGAAGCTGGAGATCGACCTAGCAAGACTTATTCGGGAGGAATGCAAAGGCGGCTTGACCTGGCCGCTAGCCTCGTTGGTCGGCCCTCGGTGCTTTTCTTGGATGAACCCACGACTGGCCTTGATCCAAGGGCGCGTATCGGAATGTGGGGAGTAATCAGGGATCTGGTCGAGGAAGGAACTACCCTTTTACTCACGACGCAGTACCTAGAAGAGGCCGACGTGCTTGCCGACCAAATAGTAGTGATAGATCAGGGCAAAGTTATCGCTACTGGAACGTCGGGCCAGCTCAAAGATCGAGTGGGTGGAGATGTACTGGAATTTACGGTCGTCGACCCAAACCGTCTAGAGGATGCCAAGCGAGCCGTCATAGATCTGTCCATGACTGAACCGATCTTAGACCCGAAATCGGCAAAGGTCTCCGTGGGGGTTGGCCAGTATGGCACAAACGCGCTAGCCAATGCGGTGCGAAACCTTGACTCCGTTGGCGTGGAAGTCGAGGGGCTGTCACTGCACCGGCCGTCGTTGGATGATGTGTTTCTTGCAATTACAGGACATGCCGCCAGCGGCGCAGGTGAAGATGGTGTGATCACTCGAGGTCGAAAGGGAAGAAGATCGACCTCCAAAAGTCGAAACGAGGTAGTCAATGACTAATCAAGGAGTCAAGGACATCCCCTTGGTAACGGAATGGACCTCGCTGGACAGGCTTCGTTACGGCATAGGCGATGCCCTGATTGTCTCGAAGCGAGACCTTCTGGTTTGGCTACGCGTTCCGGCCTTTATTTTTTTTACGATAGTACAGCCAGTTATGTTCGTTCTGCTTTTCCGTTATGTCTTCGGTGGAGCAATTGCCGTGTCCGTGCCAGGCGGCTACGTTGACTATTTGATGCCTGGGATAATCGCCCAGTCAGCGGCATTTGCTTCATTCGGCACGGCAATAGGCCTTGCTCGTGAAATTCAATTAGGGGTAATCGACCGATTTCGCTCCATGCCTATGGCAAGGTCTGCTGTCCTATTAGGAAGGCTCATCGCGGATACGATTCGACTGGTCGTTACAGTCCTCGTAATACTTCTAGTCGGATACGCAGTTGGCTTTAGATTTCATAATGGAGTGGGCCCCGGCATTCTAATGCTCCTACTTGGCACCATCTTCGGGGTCGCCATCTGCTGTGTTTCGGCCTACTGTGGCCTCGTTTTTAAAAATGAGGAGACCGTTCAGTCTTTCGGCTTGGCGTGGCTATTCCCTTTAACCTTTGTCTCCTCGGCATTCGTGCCCGTTGGTTCTATGCCGGGTTGGCTCCAGGTCTTCGCTAAGCATCAACCGGTGACGATAGTGATTAACGAAATGCGAACACTCGCTCTCGGTGGACCTGCGATAAGGGGTGGAATCGAGAGTATCGTGTGGCTCATTGCCATTATTGCAGTTTTCATTCCGTTAGCCGTTCGTTCGTATCGGCGTGTTTAATCGAAGTTACTTGTCTTCGCCAGTTCGATTTAACAAAAAAAGAGAGAGACCCCAGCTAGGTAAGGGCCAAGAGACTCACCAGTCGACTAGTCCGAGAAATGACGCTCGCTCCCCGGGTTGAATAGTGCTGGATACGAAACATCAGGATGAACTCGACCAAAGCCGAGTTCATCCTCGAATAAAAGCGACTTGAAACCTCGTCCAGTCAAGTATCCAACGGTTCTCTCCTGGGTGCGTCCTCTCCCAAGTACTCTTGGATCAGAGTCTCTCGATAATCGTTGCGTTCGCTAGGCCTCCGCCTTCACACATCGTCTGTAGCCCAAAACGGCCGTTGGTTCTTTCTAACTCATTCAGCAGGGTAGCTAATAACTTGGTACCCGAAGCTCCTAAGGGATGACCCAGTGCGATAGCACCACCGTTGACATTGACCCGATCCATGTCTGGATGGATCTCCTTTTCCCAAGCGAGAACGACAGAAGCGAATGCCTCGTTGATCTCGATTAGATCGATATCTTCTATAGTCAATTTGGCTCGCTCGAGAACCTTCTTGGTCGCCGGGATTGGGCCGGTGAGCATAGTAATGGGATCTACTCCCGCAAGGGCGAATGAGTGAAATCTTGCCCGAGGGGTCAGCCCTAGCTCGCTGGCCTTCTCCTCGCTCATGATTAAAACAGCAGATGCTCCGTCGGTAATCTGAGAGGAGTTTCCGGCGGTAACTTTGCCACCCTCTTTAAATGCCGGCTTGAGACCGGCCAGTGCCTCGATGGTAGTGCCAGGACGAACACCCTCGTCTGCTGCGAGAACTTCGCTTGTCAGGTTTCCTTCGTCATCCTTTTTGCCAATAGGGATGATCTCTCGATCAAATCGTCCTTCCTTTTGTGCCCTGGTTGCACGCATGTGGCTTGCAAGGCTATATTGGTCAAGGTCTTCGCGGCTGAGCCCCCACATATCCGCTATCATCTCAGCGGAAATTCCCTGGTTTACAAGCCCGCCACGATCTTCGTATCTCTCATTTACCTTTGGACCAAAGGGCCAGCCCATACCCGGCACGATACTCGAACCAAGTGGAACCCGAGTCATCGTTTCTACGCCAGCTGCGATGATAATCTCATGAGCACCGGACATTATCGCTTGAGCTGCGAAGTGGGCCGCTTGTTGCGAAGAGCCACACTGTCTGTCTATCGTAGTAGCGGGAACACTCTCCGGGAAACCCGCAGCTAGTACTGCGTTGCGAGCTATATTTACACCCTGCTCGGCTACTTGCATGACACAGCCCATTATGACGTCTTCGACTAGCTCGGGATCCAGACCGTTTCGCTCGACGATGCCCTTGAGGGCCTGGGCCGCTAGATCCGCCGGATGCCAGCCCCTCAAAGACCCATTCCTCTTGCCTCCGGGTGTCCTAAGTGCATCTACAATCACTGCGTTAGTCATCTGACCCTCCGTAACTTATAAGGCGGCCTCAGCTGGGTGGATATCTATACACCAAAGTGTGACTCTGGCGGAGTGCCACCGGCTCAACTGTTACTCCAACAACAGATCCGCAAACAAGACTTTAGCAAAATGGGATCGGATATTTTGAGCACTATGCGGATGGCGGAAGGAAAGACCCTGGAACAGGAGGGCAAGTTTCCATATAACCCTGTATCCCTGTAATGCCGGGGTATTTCTAACTTTCGAATTTATGCGAAAGTACTGGTAGAATTAAAGCGCTGTGGAACAAAGCGTCGGGTTTTGGCGATTTTTGTCTGTTTTGATGAGCTAAGTCTCACTTTCGTCTCAAAGAGGGATAACCCTACTGGGCAAGAATGGTTACAGTTCGAGGTTAGATGACCTCACCGATTCAACCGATGGAGAGTCGCATGTCGCAGAGCACGTTTCGTTCGCCGAAGAAATCATTACCCAAGATAGCTCCTTTGTCCTTGGGGCTGGTGGCCATTTCCGCACTTGCCGGGGCGGTGGTAACCGAGGCTACTTTGCACTTCGGGCAGGGGTCCGCTACTGGCGTCCCGTCGTCCGTACAGGTGAACTATCCAAATATTGAAAAGGCCGCAATCGTCTATGCGACCACTAAGGATCCAGCGGGTGCACCTTATAGCGCCAAGTCGGTTAAAGTGGATGCCGTTTCAGGGCAGTATCTGGTTGAGCTTGCCGGAAAGAACAGTGTCGATCTGACGGTCAAGGTTCAAACCAGCTCCTTCGGAAAGGTGGTTTCGGTAACCATCGAGGCTTCAAAGGAGAATCCGATTCCGAGTATCGTCCAAGGTGCCCTTAGTTCTTCAGCTATCGGGTCCTCAGAATCCACCCTCAAAAGCGCTGGAATAGTCGTTCAGGCGCCCGCGCCAGCGATTAGCAACGCACCGTTAGCCAATGCAGTGGTGGCTACTTCTGCGATAGACAATTCTAAGGACGTTACTACTCCTGGGACCAATAGTGGAGATGCAGCGGAATACGGGCACAGCCCCGCACCAGCGCCGACTTTGACAATAGGGAGCTCGACTGTTTCGAACAATCAGGTTGTTGCCA
>JAKBHQ010000202.1 GCA_021836665.1 Thermoplasmata archaeon | reverse complement strand
GAGCTTCAACAGCGTCTGGGGGTCGGATCGGCTGACGTAAGTCAGCTCCTCAACGACCTGTTTAACGGCCCCGAGGATGCATCACAGCTTACCGCCCTGATCGATCTTTGCGTGAGAGCTCGACCACTTGACTCCGATTCCCCACTGCTTCCAGCGCGATATCACTTCTTAATTCGCGCACTAGAGGGTGCCTTTATCTGCGTGAGTCCGAAACACCCGTCGGACAGGCCACGATTGCTACTCAACCGATATCTACACTGTCCAGCGTGTGAATCTGTTGATGAAACGTCACGCATGTTTGAACTTGGGGTCTGTCGACGATGTGGGGCTGAATACATCCTAGGGGTGTTGAGGTCCGAAAACGAGCTGAAATGCCTCGATTCAGCAGGACCGTTCGAATCAGAACTTCTCTATCTCTTCATCGACCATGAAGGCGGCCCAGAAGTGGAAGATGAAGATGAAGCTGCTCTCGTTGACGACGACAGTACATCGCTTCTCGTAGACGCGAGAACTCTCTGTACTTGCTGCGGTGCCCTGACCGAAGGACCATCATCTCAGTGTACTTGCGACTCCCAACTCTCTATTCAAGCAATAAATGCCAGGCCTACCCGAAGGGGAGTGCCGTTACGCAAATGCGTTGCCTGCTCTGGCCGGTCGACGGTTTCCATCGTTAGCCGGTTTGCCACCGGTCAGGATGCGCCAGTCTCCGTCATTGCGACTTCACTCTATCAAGCCCTACCTCCCAGCTCAGACCGGAACTCTGCTCAAAAAATCGGAAATGGCCGAAAGCTACTCTCGTTCTCGGATTCCCGTCAGGACGCTGCGTTCTTCGCTCCTTACTTGGATCGCACCTACGCCCGAGCGATCGAACGGAGATTAATCTGGAAGGTCGTCAATCAATACAAGTACCAGGATCCTCGATTCGAAGACCTCGTAGTTCCCATCCGAAACCTTGCGGAGGACTCTCAGGTATTAGATGAAGACGATGGGACGCTGCACAACAGCAACCGGGTTAGGTCATGGCTAATGCGTGAGATTCTCGCCGTTGATAGACGTCAAAGCCTCGATGGCGTCGGCCTTGCTGAAATTACGGTTGTCATCCCGAAGAACTGTCAAGTACCTCCGATTCTGACGACTCTCGGTCTTTCAGATAACGAAGTCTTCGACTTGGCAAGGATACTACTCGACACCGTGAGAATGCAGGCCGCAGTGCATGTGCCAGATGGCGTGGACATCGGCGATCAAATTTTCTCCCCAAGGAATGTCGTTACCTCCATACGCTCACAGGGGTCGAGCTCCGGAATTCTCGGCTGGAGCCCAGTTCGAAACTACAACCGCAGGCTCGATTACATCAACAAATTGTTTCAAAAGAGAGCAATCAACGCAGATCCAAAAGCTAAGGTGCTTTCTGCCCGCCAAGACAGCAGATCAGGCATCCTCTATGCACTAAACCCGCATTGGATCGGCTTTTTAGCGTCATCTCAAGGACACTGCGCCTACCAATGTGACCGCTGCCGGCAAACATGGTGGCGTTCAATCTCTAGCGTATGCCCGACGTATCTCTGTCAGGGTTCTCTCATCCGAATAAATGATGCTTCAGAGGACAGAAGTAATCACTATTTAAGCCTCTATACTTCCCTCAAACCGCTGGGGCTACGAGTTGAAGAACACACCGCTCAACTCGGATCAACATACGCCAGTCAACTACAACAACAGTTTCTCGACGGTGATCTCAACGCGTTGAGCTGCTCCACTACCTTTGAGCTAGGAGTCGACGTAGGCGAGGTACAGGCTGTGCTAATGCGCAATGTTCCACCTTCGCCAGCAAACTATGTCCAGCGTGCAGGACGCGCTGGGCGCAGGTCTGGCTCGGCGGCACTCGTTGTTGCATTCGCCCAGCGGCGCAGTCATGACCTCTATTATTTTAATGATCCGATAGCTATGATAGACGGACACGTCACAGCGCCGATCATCTCACTTGACAATCCTCAAATAGCCCGCAGGCATGTTCACGCTATCGCTTTTGCGGCGTTCGAGCGCAAACACGTGTTGGCCGGCGGCACATGGCATAGGACCGTTGAGACGTTCTTTATGTCTGCCAATGAGAACGAGCTCTCACCTCTAGATCAGTTCGTCGCTTGGCTTCGTTCACACCCGCCGGACCTCAAGGAATCCCTTCTCCGTACGATCCCGATAGGCCTGGGAATCAGGCTCGGCCTCGACGACTGGTCATGGGTCGACGCACTCGTGATTGAAAATGATCATCTTGAGAACCATGGTTGGCTGGCACGCGCCACCTCCGAAATAAGACGAGACTTGCAGGATATCGAAGGGGAGATAGAAAAAACCCAACACCTAATACAGGAAGCCAACCAATCTCAACAAATTCAAAAAACTATCAGGCTCACGGGATACCTCCAAGCGGTTTTCGCCGTAAAAAAAACGCTCACAACTCGAAATCTGATCGACTATCTGGCTCAGCGTGTAGTACTTCCAAAGTATGGCTTTCCAGTCGATGTCGTCGCCCTTGACGTATCGAAGCTGGGCGACAAGAATGCCGGTCAAGTTGATCTATCGCGAGATCTACGATTTGGGATTAGCGAGTTCGCTCCCGGATCGAAGGTGGTGGCGAACAAGACTCTATGGGAAACGACCGGTCTCCAAATACCTGCAGGTCACGCGCTAATCGATTCGGTGTGGGCCACATGCGCTAGTTGCGGGAGCTTTCGTACCCGTCGAGGCAGCGACCCCGGAGTGTGTTCCACTTGCAAAAGTGCACTGACTAGAGAGATCCGCAATTTTGTGATTCCAATTTTCGGATTCTTCGGTCGACAATCAGAAGAAAGGCCAGGCGAGGCGCGGCCTCCTCGTGAAGGCACGTTGGTGTCCCACTTCAGTGACTACGCATCTCCGGCACCGGAATTTCAACAGATTGAACTCGGTGGGGCAACAGCGAACGTCAGGTTTAGCCGACAAGGACAAATAACAGTGCTCAATCTTGGCCGAGGCGGGCAGGGTTTTGAGATCTGTCTGTCATGCGGCTATTCGGAACCGGCGTCACCTAATCGCTTGGCAAAAAACGCGCCTTCAGATCACCAACGACCCGGTTTCCGAAGCGGGACCTGTTCAAGATGGCTCAGTAATCGCCATCTCGGCCATCAATTTCTCACTGATGTTGTTGAAATACAGTTACCTACAATTATGACTCTCGAAGAGGCTAGAAGCACGATGTACGCTCTCCTTGGAGCTATGAACACGATTGGAATCAGCCAAGCAGACGTAGATGGTACGCTACGCGTTGCTGGTAGCGCACACTCTCCGACATTGATTCTCTTCGACACAGTACCAGGTGGGGCGGGTCACGCTCGTCGGATAGTTGAACGACTTCAAGCTCTCGTGTTCGGCGGCCTCAAGCTTGTAGATCACTGCGACTGTAGTGAGGACTCCAGTTGCTATGGTTGCCTTCGCTCGTACTCAAACCAGTCTTACCACCCCTCTCTGGTACGAGGGGATGCAAAACGTATATTACAAAGCCTTGTTTAAGGACGATGGGTACTTTCAGAAAAACACTTAGCAGACGCTAGTCTATTTCTCACGAGGCATGAGAATAGCAGAAGTTCAATGTGTCATAAATGGGGAGCGCTTAGCCAGAACAAGGGATCGGAACTACTGATGAGTACGAGACTTTTTCGTATCCATTCAGGAGGGTCGCCATCTAACTACCGAAATAGATTCCTCCGGTAGTGTGTAGTGATTTCAGTTGACTCTTGACGGAGTGGAGATTTAGGGTCCAGCTTGTAGCGGAGTAGGAATCCAAGGATTACCCTCAAACAACATCGTCAGTACCTCTATAGCCCCAAGCCCCTGTTTATTTGCCGTGGAGATATAGGAACGGACGGCCGCTAAACGGACTCTTCGGATTTTAGTAGGGCTTAGCCATTTCCAAGAGGTCCCAATTCACCCTCCCAGCATATAGAAGAGCTCTAATCCTGAAGTTTCGGAAATTGACAAAACCAAAAGCAACCCTCTTAGTCCTCTTGATGAGATTGTTCATCGCTTCAGTTGGAGCATTACTGACCTGAGAGGAATGCCAGGCGACTATTTCCTTCTTCCATCGCTTGAGGGTACGACTCAGTGCTCGGACTTCACTTGGATAGTCTTCGTCGGACATAGTATCCACGAGAGTGTCGACCCACTGGCTAGCTAGTTTTTCATCGGTGTGGGTATACAACTCTCTTACTGCTTCTTTTGCCCTCCAGGCCGTCATGACATCTCCCCTAGGATCACCGGCTTCAAGGAGTCCAAGCATCTTCTTGTTTGCCTTTTCGCTAAGACGTTCATTCGCTATTGAAAGCAGTTTCCGACACCGATACAGCGGATCTTGTGCGAGTCCCCGAGAACCGAAGACTTCATGCTGGACCCTTCTTCTGCACTGGTCCAACTTAGAGTTGGCCAGCTTGACCACGTGGAATGGATCTGCTACCTTCCTGACGTGAGGAAGGGCTCTATCGAATACCTTGGAGTAGGGACCAGATAGATCCATAGTTCCGAACTTGATAGCATCTTTCTTGGCTCTTTGGTCTCTTTTTGATCCATTCGATCGGCTCTTTGCTACTCCTGCCTGGAACCATGTCCAACAGGTAGCCTTCTTTGGAATCCACAATCGAGGTTGTCCAGATCTGTTGGCGGAACTCTCCCTGTTTAACGAAGAGGCTCTCGTCCAAGCCGAGTGATATTACCTCTCCTATGCGGGATGGATCATCGACCAATACCTCTCCATAAGCGACAACCGCATCGTTTATGGTGTGCCAATCGCATCCGAGCTCATCAGCGACAGAGGATACCGACCTTCCGTACTTGCCGACCTGCAGTGTTGCCCACTTAGCTGCCCTATTGGTTAGTCGAAGTCTCCTTGGGGCGATGGCCGGTTCGTCCTCGGTAAAGCTCTTGGTCAAACACGCAGTATTCGGACACAAAAACCTGCGTTTCCGCCAGATCAGATGCAGTTGTCTTTTACAGATTGCAAGGTCAGTTACCACCTGTGATCTTCGCTCTTTAGGTTTGCCAGCCCAAGCGCAACGCGGACACACCTGAGTCGTCTTAGGTGTCTCGATCATCACAATCAGAGATCCATCGGGATTCTCGCTGACGCCTAAAAGATTTATGACTCCGAGTCCAAGCAGAATCTCAGCGATTCGTGTAGGGTCAGTAATCAAGAGGGGCTCTCCTGTCCGTAGTCGTACAATAACTAAAGACTTGCAGAGTCCCTCGCCATCTTCAATTAATGGCTACGGACAGGCGAACCCTACTAATTTCCGAGGAACCAGTTAAGTCTTCGGATTGCATAACCCGCA
>JAKBHQ010000101.1 GCA_021836665.1 Thermoplasmata archaeon | reverse complement strand
GATAACTTGGAACGAGAACTATGCACCTTCATGGAACGAGACGGTCACTAATTCCCAAGGTACTAATAGGCCAGCCCTCCATAGTGCTGCTAACTCGACGCTGATTTCCATTTCGGTTCCAAAAGGAATCTCGAAAATTGAGCTGAGCTATCGTGCTCCGATGCTTCTTGTGGGGTTCTATATCTCTATCTGCTCTTTCGTGTTGGCCCTAGGGATACTCTTGTGGACCAGATTCCATAGCCGAAAAACGGGCACCTGGAAGAGCGGCAGGATGCAAATTAGCGTCTATGACATCAGACGCGGCTAGTCGACGACGTTAGCTTCCAAGGCATTGGCTCCCGTTTCTTGAGTCGTCGCGAAAAGAAAGCGGTTTAAAAAAGCGAACTTTGCAAACCACAGGACGGCAAACGATCCAATGTATGCACCAGATACGAACAAAACTGCGGCGCTAGAGTGAGGAGGCCCCGCAATTGAAGAGTGGCTACTCGCAAAGTCGGTAGACCAAGTCGAGAAGACCAACCCTATAATCGCCATGATGAGGTAAGGAACGACCTCTTTGGAAAGTGACGACCTATCCCTCTTTTGCCAAGCCCAGTTACGGTTTAGAAAGTAGGAAGGGACTGCCCCGACCAAAGTGGCAAATATCGCCGAGCCCCTCGCTTCAAAGAGATGAAATACTCCAAAGCTAAGTATCAGGGTCACGTAGGACACAACGGCGGACACTCCGGACCCGACGGCATACTTCACGAACTTCTTAGACAGGTCCGATCTCATAGAGCGCTCTACGAGCCGCCCGAGTGGACCTTGGGAATTAATCACCACTACTATCTTATCCACGACTAGAATGAATACCCTACGTCGTAGTACTCGCAGTCGGGTTCCGCCACGAGTATCAAAGCCCAAGGAGGTCAATTTAAAGTGCGGGTGCTTGTAACCGGGGGGTCAGGCTTCATTGGTACCCGACTGACAAAAAGACTTGTCCAGGAGGGCTACCAGGTAATAGTGGTCGATTTGAAGGAGCCCAGGGTTGACGGGGTTGAATACCACCAGTGCGACATCAGGGACGCCAATTCGGTTGCAATTGCCTTCGGATTCCAGCCCGAATCGGTGGTTCATCTTGCCGCAATGACCTCGGTCTTGAATTCGATTAAAATACCCCAAGAGGTCTTTGACGTGAACGTCGGAGGGACACAGGTACTACTCGAGCAGGCCAGGATAAGCGGCTGCACCTCTTTTGTCTTTGCCTCAACAAACGCAGTTGTAGGCCAAAGCGACTCCAAGATCTCCGAAAATTCTCCCAGTCGGCCACTAACCCCTTACGGTGCATCCAAGGCGGCCGCTGAGTCATTACTGAGCGCTTATGGCTCCTGCTACGGGATGGCATCGACGTCTTTGAGGTTGACCAACGTATACGGTCCGGAAATGTGGCAGAAGGATTCGATTGTGCCGAGGCTCTTTAAATTTGCCACCGGTACCGGAAAGTTCGCCATCTATGGAGATGGAGAACAGTATCGTGACTACGTCTTTGTAGATGACGTAGCGGGCGCCTTCATAAAGGCAATCAAGGCCGACGTCTCCGGAGTTCATCCCATAGGTTCTGGCGAGTCGATCAGCGTAAATAAGTTGGTGCAGCTCGTATCTAACGTGTCCAAGAAGGACCTACAACCAGTCCACATCGACGCCCAATCGGGAGAAATGCGAGGCGTCGACGTCGACCTTTCGGGCACGGAAAGATGGGGCTTTACTCCCGACGTTATGATCGCCGAAGGACTAGCAACTACTTGGCAAGACTTCATTTCGGCCCACTAACGAAACTTATCGCCCTGAGGTTTCGATTTCGGCACAATTGTTAGCACAGTAAGGATATCTTTTCCCTCATGGCAGTTGTGATAGCTATAGACGCCGGCACCTCATCGGTAAAGGTATCGGCACTCGACGAGTCAGCCAAGACTGTGCTAAGTGCATCACTGGAGACCACAGTGACTACCGATGGCATGGGAAAGGCCGAACAGGACCCGACAGAGGTGTGGAATTCGGTTCTTTGGTGCCTCAGGTCGGTCTGTGACGGCCTTGGCGATCGTACGGTAGCCAGTGTCGGAATCACTAATCAGCGGGAGAGTTTTCTCTTAGTCGACTCAAAGACGATGGAACCACTGACCCCGCTAATACTTTGGCTCGATCGTAGGAGTGAAAAGTATTGTGACGGGCTCAAGGATCAAGGTTATGGACCCCGAGTAAGCGAGCTAACCGGCCTTGCCATAGATCCATATTTCAGCGCTACAAAGGCGAAGATGGCCCTGTCGGACCTCAGGGAGGCTGGGCTCGATAGCAAAGTCACGTTGTTGACCGTGGACAGCTTCATAGCCCACAAATTGACCAAACAGCCCCCCCTTACCGATGCGTCAAACGCTTCGAGAACCCTACTGTTCGACACAGACAAGATGCGCTTTTCCGACGAGCTAGTCGACATTTTCGGACTGTCAGAAGTCGCCTTGCCCGAAGTAAAAAGCAGCTTTGAGAGCTTCCAGGTAATCGCTCAAGAGATCCACCCGAAGCTAAGGGGTGTCGAGATAACAGGCATCCTCGGCGACCAACAGGCTTCGCTACTGGGTCAGGGGTGCATCCGTTTTGGAATGGCAAAAAATACCTACGGAACAGGGTCCTTCATCCTGGTGAACGCAGGTGAAATTCGACCGCAACCTTCGCATGGGTTATTGGTCTCAGTTGCCTGGCTCATGCCCGACGGAAAAGCGACCTACGCCATAGAAGGCTCCATATTCGCCTGCGGTTCGATCCTAAGATGGATGAGGGACGACCTAAAAATATTCAACGATTACCAAGAAGCATCCCTGCTGGCCCAGAGCGTAAACGACTCAGGAGGTGTCGTCCTGGTACCGGCTTTTGAAGGACTTGGCTCTCCACACCTCACTCCGTCGGTTAGGGCTTCCATCACCGGAATCTCTCAGGGTACATCCAAAGCCCACATCATTAGGGGGGCGATAGAGGCGATGGCGTTTCAGACACAGGATGTGATTAGCGCAATAAATGGACTACTTGAAAATCCAATCGACAACCTTAGGGTCGACGGTGGAGCGGCAATCATGGACACGCTATGCCAGTTCCAAGCGGATCAGCTTGGTATCGAGGTTTCCCGGAGCGCATCACTGGAATCGACAACACTTGGAGCCGCATTCGCCAGCGGTCTAGGTTCGGGCTTTTGGTCCAACATGGAGGAACTTGCTTCACTGTATGAGTCCGATAGATCCTTCATACCGACAAAATCCAAAGGCGGACCGAGGTCCCGGCATGATAGGTGGTCCATAGCACTCGAACACGCAAAAAGGTTTAGCCAGCACTCTTAGCCAAAAGTTCTCTGTATCGAACGTCGGCTATCCTTCCAATCAACCTGAGCTGCTCTCGCTCTATCACTCGATAAGGGCGCTTTTCCCGGCCCACCACTACTACCAATTCCGAACCCGCCAATGGTGCCCAAGCTACGTCGCCCGGCCCTTGAATCTCGCCACTATCACCGAGGGTAGCCGTCCCCTCAACAAATGCGCTAAGCCAGCTACTCGTCGGAACTTCCCCAGAAGCGACCAGCATTTCTTGCGTCTTAGGTCTAATCAGGCAGGACCAGTCGGATTCAAAATCGAAAATGACCGTCCCAATCAATTCAGAAACGAAATCTTTTGAATTGGTCATTTCCATCAAAGTAGCAATTGATGATAGCGCGGAAATTCGAACGTCTCTCATCCCATCGGACGCCGGACGGATATCCTCGACGTCTGCGCCATCCACTTCGGAAATCTCACGGGCCATCAAAGAAACGAGCTCTGGATTTGCCAAATCGACTAATAATTCATCGATTGCCCTGCCTCCACCGCGCTCTAGTATCTCTATTCCGACTAAGTCGCCCTTGACTGCGCCGATTCTACTCGCGACGGCACCTAACGCACCTGGACGATCGTCGAGCCATATTCGCAGTACAAACAGTGCCATCGCTTCATTCTAAATAGCGTCACCACAAAAACGCCTGATCAACACCCAAGGCAACAAAGTTGAAAAGCAAACGACACAATGTTACGGCTCAATTAAGTCATTCTGAACGATCCCCCATTTAGGTTCTGAGCTAAACAACACCCTCCCACTACTTGGCGCAGTTCAACGGAGAACCAAACCATGCGCACCTGTTGGCGAACTTCCCGCGGAAGGCTGCAAAATTGAAGGCGGTAAATAGTCTGAAGGGTGTTTTTTCGCGACGGCTCCGTCGGGAATTTCCCGAACTGCGACAACACTACTGGCGTGCAAACAAGCTCCGGTCTAGCTCCCGCCTTGCTGGGTCTGTCGATGGGGCGCCGATTTCGACATTACGTTAATACATCGAGCAACAGAATCGACCAGATGCATAATTAGCGATTCACCACCGTCCTGAAGGACGGTGCCACCTCGCCGAGAAACGGTAACCTTTAGGTCATATAACTAAAAGAGGAGCTTTTTATGTCAGGACTCTCAGGGTTGTGGAGTAACCCAGGAGGGAGGTTTGTCGACACTGCGAGCTACGGAATTCCTTCGATCGAGACCTTTAACAAGGTCCAAAACGCCCTTGAAAACTGGAAGGATGGAACCGGCGTCTGGGAGGAATGGCAAGACGCAACCGATCTTGCCCGGCGGAGCTTCGCAGAAATCGTAGGGATCGGGGCGAGCTCGGTGACCGTTGGAGCCTCGGCATCCCAGTTGATAGGCATTATCGCCGATTCACTTAGCGAGGGCCAGGTAGTGGTTGTACCAGAACTGGAATTCACCTCAAACCTCTTTCCTTGGTTAGTCGCGCAGGCCAGAGGTATTCGCGTAATACCCGTAGCCCTCGGAGACATAGTCGAGCGCGTAGCAGAGGGTTGTGACCTGGTAGCGACGTCCGCTGTGCAATCTTCCACCGGAGAGGTAGTGGACCTAGCGGCAATCAGTGAGGCGGCCCAAAGCGTTGGAGCCATGACCGTTGTTGACGCTACCCAGGCCATCGGCTGGCTACCGATCGAAGCGGGTCAGTTTGACGCAGTCGTGTGCGCCGCTTACAAATGGCTTTGCACCCCTAGAGGGGTGGCTTACATGTCTATTTCGCAAAGGATGGGGTCTAAGCTCTCGCCAACTTCGGCCGGATGGTTTGCCGGCGAAGTAATTCACGACTCCTACTATGGCCTTCCGCTACGCCTAGCGAAGGATGCTAGGCGCTTCGACATTTCACCGGCATGGTTTTCCTGGGTCGGCGCCGCAGCCGCCAATTCAGACCTGTTGAAAGTTGG
>JAKBHQ010000490.1 GCA_021836665.1 Thermoplasmata archaeon | reverse complement strand
ACAGACGCAGCAAACGCCATCTTCAAGATGTCGGTTTATGAAAGAGGAGTGGGGCCTACTTTTGCCTGCGGGACGGGAAGTTGTGCTTCCTTCTTGGCGGCACGCCACCTCGCTTTGACGAAAGACAAGGCGACGATTGTCAATCCTGGTGGTCCTTTAGACCTCGAAGTAACTAATGGGCGGTTGATTTTGGGAGGTCCATCGAGGGTGATTTGTGACGTTTCGTCGGTTTATCCTTTTGACTCAGCGTCGGTTGGTGATCAAGCTTGACCTTAATCGATAGGTCATTTCGTGAAAAGATTCTCCTAGTCGGTGTGGCGGTTGATGCTAGGTCTATTGAGTCGATTGAAGACGAGCTTGACGAGCTTGCCCTCCTAGTCGACACAGCAGGCGCTGAAGTTGTCGGCCGTGTCACCCAGAAAAGGGATCGACCAGATCCAGCCACTTTTATAGGTTCCGGTAAGGCGGACGAAGTTGCCAAGCTAGCGGAACTACTCGACGTCGATACGGTCGTATTCGACGAGGAGCTTTCGCCGGCGCAACAGCGAAATTTAGAGATTCCGATCTGGCGCACCGCCATTGACCGGACAGCGGTGATTTTGGACATATTTGCTCAAAATGCCAGGAGCGCAGAGGGCAAGGCCCAGGTGGAACTTGCTCTGCTGAACTATCGGCTGCCGAGACTTAGAGGGAAGGGTCAAAGCCTATCTCAGCAGGTTGGGAGGATTGGAACCAGGGGACCTGGTGAAACCAAGCTGGAAGAGGATCGGCGGAGATTGCAAGATCGAATTTCTCATCTGCGCCGAGAACTCCAGGATCTTGCAAAGAATCAGAAAATTCAGCGTAAGTCCAGACAGAGGTCAAGGATAGCATCGGTATCTATCGTCGGATATACCAACGCCGGAAAGTCGACCCTACTTAACTCTTTGACTAGTGCAAATGTGCTGGTCGAGGATAGGTTATTCGCAACCTTGGATCCCAGGACTAAGAGGCTTGAACTCCCCGGAGGAGAAGCACTCTTCCTCTCTGACACTGTCGGATTTATTAGGAAGCTTCCTCACCAATTGGTTGTGTCGTTCAAGTCGACGCTAGAAGTAGTTAGCGAGTCTGACCTTCTGATCCACGTTGTAGACGCCTCTTCGGAAAGTCGAGACGACCAGGTCGCTGCCGTGCGAGAAGTACTGAGCGAGATTGGGGCTTCTGGAGTCCCTGAGATAATGGTATACAACAAAATCGACCTTTTGGATCCCGAACATAGGGCTGAGGGCTTTGGTGAGCATTCAGTTTTGATTTCAGCGGTTGAAGGTACCGGGATTCCTCGATTAGTCGAAGAGATTTCTTTGGCGCTTAGGCGTAGGGCCAAGGTTTTTGAACTCGTTGTCCCTTACGATCGTGGCGATCTAATTGCTGCGCTGCATAGGGAGGGCGAGGTCGTCTCGTCAAGGGAGACGAAGGAGGGGGTCAAACTGCTTGTCAGGTTGGACAAGAGTTCTCGTGGTGCGGTTCTTGAACTGCTTGGAGACGAGATCGAAATGAGATCTACCGAGTAGGTGGCACAGATCCAGTTTTCGTTGGTGGGTACGCCTCGGGCGGTAGAATGAGAAGGAATGAATCCACTGAACAGTCCAGCTAACTCGGCCTTCCATCTGCCACCATATCCATACGATCGGCTAGAAGAGGTCAAACATATCGCCGAGGAAAGTTTCGGCGAATACGTTGATCTTTCGGTCGGAACCCCGGTTGATCCTCCGCCGAGCTTTGTGCCTCACCTGCTAGCGACATCGGGAGCCGAACGAGGCTACCCGGCTTCCATAGGGTCCCTTCCATTTAGGAAGAGCGCAGCCGGATGGATGAACGAAAGATTTGGCGTTGAGGTTGACCCAACCCACATCGCTGCGACTGTGGGAACTAAGGAGTTCGTAGCTTCACTACCAGGGTATCTGCACCTTCTGAATCCACATCGAGATGTAGTGTTGTATCCAGAGGTCTCCTATCCCACATACAGGATGGGAGCGGTGCTATCCGGGCTTAGACATTGCCCCGTTCCGATGGCTCAAAGTGGAGAACTCCTTTTTGAACAGCTCCCAGATTGGGCAATAGAGGGAGCGCTGTTGCTCTGGATCAACTACCCATCCAATCCGACTGGATCCACCGATGGAATTGAACCAGCGGTTAAATGGGCGAAAGAGCACGGTGTGCTCTTAGTGTCCGATGAGTGCTATGTGGAATTCGTTTGGTCTGGTAGCGCTAATTCAGTGCTGCAGTATGCCTCTGAAGGTGTCCTGGCCCTTCATTCACTCTCTAAGAGGTCTAATTTGGCGGGGCTTAGAGTCGGATTTTACGCCGGCGATCCCGATGTAGTGCGCTTCATCTCTGAAGTTCGAAAGCATGCTGGATTCATGGTTCCTGGCCCAGTTCAGCTCGTTGCGGCCGAAGCATTGTCGGAGTACTCCCATGTAGAGGTGCAAAGAAAGAGATACTTTGAGAGGTTAGAAATCCTGCAAGGAGCATTCTCGGAAGCTGGGTTTAAGCTTCAACTTCCTATGGGAGGTTTTTATCTTTGGTTTGAGGGAGGGGACCTTGGATTTAAAGATGGTTTCGAGGTCGCTCGATACCTCGCTGAGACAGCCGGAGTCATAGTGTCTCCTGGAGAGTTCTATGGGGATGCGTCTCTTCAATACGTGAGGGTGGCGGCGGTCGCTCCCACGGACCTGGTGTCACTAGTGGCGTCAAGGCTTAGAGCGCAGGGCCACTAACGTCTCTCTAGAACAACAAGTGGAATGACGAGAAGGCAGTGTCTGAATTAAAGGTAGCGATCGAAGAGCTTTGGCAACGACGGGAGAGCTTAGGCGTCCAAGATGTTGCAGCTAGCGACATCATATTTGAAGTTCTTTCCGGCTTGGATCAAGGAGATCTTAGGGTAGCCGAGGTCGACGCAGACGGACAGGTCGTAGTCCAACAATGGCTCAAGATGGCTATCATGCTGGCCTTTCGAGTCAGGGAGATGACCAAATACGAGGTTGGTCCGTTCGAATTCGTCGACCGCATGCCACTGAAAAGGGACTTTGCCTCCAAGGGCGTGCGCGTGGTCCCGGGAGCCTCGGCTCGCTTCGGCTCATTTCTTGCACGTGGGGTAACTTTGATGCCGAGCTATGTAAACGTCGGTGCATATGTCGGAGAGTCCACGATGGTCGATACCTGGGCCACGGTGGGCTCTTGCGCTCAGATAGGGGCGAGGGTGCATCTATCGGGCGGTGTCGGCATAGGGGGAGTGCTCGAACCACCCCAGGCGGCTCCGGTCGTAATCGAGGACGACGCATTCATTGGGTCAAGGGCCATGGTGACCGAAGGTGCTCGGGTCGGCAAGGGTGCGGTAGTTGGTGCCGGTGTAATTCTGAATCCTTCAATTCCGGTGATAGATACAGAAACGGGAGAAGAGTTCTCTAGGGGATACGTTCCCGATTACAGCGTTGCTGTAAGTGGAGTTCGCACAAAGCGCTTCAAGGGTGGGGAGTTTGGTCTTCCTTGTGTCTTATTGATCAGACGGCTCAATGTCGGCGAGCGACACTCGAAGACCGTACTGAATGAACTCCTTCGAGAGCACGGATCGGCGCTGTAGTCGATGAAAGACCTGGAAGAACTTTGCCTTGAACTTGTCAACATCCCCTCGGTATCCCTTGGGGAAAAGGAGATTGCCGACTATGTCGAGTCTCTTTTGGCGCAAGCCGACCACCTCGAGGTGGTGAGGATCGTGAACAACGTCGTAGCTACCAGAAAATGTGACGGACCAATTCGCTACATCATCGCTGGACATTTAGATACCGTTCCACCCTCGCCCGGCTTCCCGGTCGTAAAGACAGGCGACCGGATATACGGTGTGGGGGCTACGGATATGAAGGCTGGTATAGCAGTGATGATCGCTCTAGCCCTAGACCCTTCGAATACCTCGCCGTCTCGCTATCTTTTTTACACCGCAGAGGAGATAGAAAGATCAGAGAGCGGAATATTTCAAATTGAGAAGGAATGGCCTAACGCATTGGCTGTAGAGGCGGCGATTCTGATGGAGCCCACGAGTGTGGCTCTTGAAGCTGGTTGTCAAGGGACGATTCGAGCTAATTTAAAGGTTGGCGGAAAGCGTTCTCACTCGGCTCGACCCCACAAGGGAGTCAATGCTATCCACCGCAGCGCACTATTTCTGGAACGAATAGCGAGTGCGAAGCAGCGATCGGTAGAGTTGGATGGCTGTACCTTCCGAGAGGCGCTGTCCGCAGTGAAGATATCTGGAGGAGTCGCTAACAACGTCGTACCAGACCTCGTCGAGATTACTATCAATCACCGTTTTGCCCCTGACCGTAATGCAAAAGAGGCTTTTGATTATTTGTCGTCGCTGTTCGAAGGACTCCTAGACGCGGAGATCGGCGATAGCTTTGCGCTAGTAGATTCGGCTGACGGCGCCCTTCCGAACTTGCAGAATGAACTACTAGATCGGCTTTCAAAGCGCGTGCCTATTAAGCGAGCAAAGCTTGGCTGGACAGACGTCGCCACCTTCTTTGAAAGGGGAATTGCTGCCACAAATTATGGCCCTGGAGATCCTGAGCTCGCCCACAGTTCAGGTGAGTGGGTAGGGGTAGCTGAGATCCATCAAGCCTTTGAGATACTGTCGGGAGTACTTGGACATTGACGGTGTCCTAAGGGGCGGTGATGGAGATGATCGCCTTTGCGGTCGATCAAAAGTTGCCCTCGTTTGTCAGCGCTCCTTTGCGCTTCGTTAGGTCGCAGACTGAATGCTCAGTCCGGGGGCTAAAGGATAATGCTTAATTGTTCCATGGGAGTTTTTCGAGTAGTTCGCAGAATCTGGCCCAACTTGAGACGATTCCGGAGCGGATACCTTCCACCAGATGTCCGGTCTGTTAGGCCAGACCCAGGGGCCAAGCTGATTTGTTGCGGTGGAATATCGAGTCACGAAGCTATGTAACCAGCAATGTTAGGGTAAGGTGGGGGCCGGCTCGATCTGATCAGTCAGCTTCACCTCGATGCAATGATTTGACCTTTCATTATCGTATGCAATGCCATTTGTCGCTGCTTTAGCCTTATACTCCACAAATGGTGCATTAATTAATAACCGATTCACCTGCATAAATGTAGCTTTTGGCAACTAAGTCTAGGGATTACAGAACAGCAATTACAGTCCTGTTGTACAGCCGCCGAATAACTAGGGTCCTAAGTCACAATTCTGCGGACTTAAACTTCTTAGGAGTAAAAGCGATGAATGCAGCGTCTGGCAAAGCTGGCCACAGGAGACGAG
>JAKBHQ010000256.1 GCA_021836665.1 Thermoplasmata archaeon | reverse complement strand
TCGATAAGCCCCCATTTCGGCGACAAAAAGTTCGGTCGAAGCCACAAGATTTTCGTTTATCGACTTAGAAAGTCCTGCGCGATTGTTGTAAGAAGCTGGTGAGGCCACGGTCATCATACTCTGCGAGCAAAGGGCCGCTATGTATCCTTTGGTCGTGGTCTTGCCGAACGACCCCGTAACTGCGACAACCCTAGGAGATACCTTTGCCAACTTCGCCGCCGCAGCCTGCACAAAACGTTTAGCAGAACGGTCCTCGTAGGGTGCAAGCATCCAAGAGGCTAAGTCAAGCAAAATCGGGTAGCAAAGGGCGGCGATCGAGACCGCTAGCGCTGCGACATTTAGCGCAAGCCCTAGAATTCCGACAACCACAGCCAGCAGATAGCTGAGCACCGCCAATCTCTTTAGTCGTTTTGTCCATTCGAGCTTGGATGTCCTACCCTTCAGTCCAAGCCCTAAGGGAAAGATCACGATAATCAGGCTCAAAACGAAAACTAGGCCAAGTTTATATAGATCCGAAAACTCGGGCCTGATTGTTAATTCAGCGGCCAGAACAGCTACCACGAAAGCTACCGAATTTATCGGTTTATCCCTAAGACCCCACCAGCGCATCGCAAATCTTGTGGTCATCGGGGTGACATAGTGTTCCCGCTGCGCTACCCTTAGCCATCTCACGGAGGACAAAGCCATTGCAACTAGCGGAACCGCCAAGACCAGAATTGACTCAACTAACTTCATCGATCACAACCCATTAGAGCACCAAGGAGTACCTCTGCTAACTTTGCCGGCGCTTGTGTCGGGATAAAGTGCCCAATCCCCTCCAATACCTCTGAAGTTGCATTTCTAGAAATTGCGTTCACCTCTTTTGCTACTTCGGGCGGCACCTGGTCATCTAGCTCACCTGAAACCAAATAGACCTTCGATTCAATCGCCGAAATTAGGGATTGATAGTCCTCATTTACCGTCTTGACGAATACCTGTCTCATCACCCCTTGGGTGGCACGATAGTCGCTCGAGCCGAGCTGATCCCTGATCTTATCCATGGAGCCTTCGCTCAACAAACCTAAGGACCGGAGCTTACGCGCAAACTGAAACTTCATGCTAGGCCGAGCTTTTGGCTTAATCCTAATCAGCGGTACTCCGGCGAGGACCATGGCGCAGGGAGGCCTCTTGGCAATCGCAGAATGTGAAACCGCCACCCTCCCGCCAAAGGAGTGTCCGAGAAGGACGGTGTCAGGTGAATTTAACTCTAAATCGAGAGATACCAGCGCCTCTTCCAGCATCTCAGCGTACCAAGCCGTTCCAACTGCAGCTTCTGGGGGTGGAGAAGACCCAAATCCAGGAAGGTCGAGGTTCAAAATAGTAGGCCTCGAAATTGCAAGGCGATCGCACCCTGTTTGTAGTTCAGAGATAAAGGGCAAAAAGTCTTCCTTTGTCCTCGCCCACCCGTGCATACAAACGACTAACCCCCCATCACCGGGTATAAAGTCACCAAAAATCCTGCCGGATGAAAAACCACGGAGCAAATTACTGAGACCTCGAGCTAGTTAGAAGGAAGGTTCATAATAGTTGGCACGGGTTAAATTAGCTCAAAAACTGAACCCTCGACTTCGACGAGGCTAGTAATAATATCCCGAACAAGGATGAATTGCCCGCTAAGCAGCTACGACTCCTCGTCTCCAACCTCTTCAAACTCGAGATCTTCGGCGGCTGCCAAGCACCACGAAGCGTGACCGCGCTCCTCGTCGCCCCCACACTCTTCACAACGCTGCTTAGGCATAACTAACCCGCGCTTGGCTTTGCGAACTTCTTCATACCTGCGATGGCGACCCTTTTTCACGGGCGACTCCTGGTGGCTTGTACCTTCAAGACAAATTCTAGTCCTCTAGCGGCGCGAAACTTTATCGACTATGAATCAGTCCACTCTAACTGTCCAAATGATAAACCAGATTTGAGATTTCAGAATTCCTGACTATCAGTTTGCATGCTCCACCGGTGAAACAGGCTAACTTTTCCATTAGTGAGTGAAAATTTCGATCCAAATGAAATGGTCGCCCGGTACCGAGAAAGGGCCGCTGCGGTGAAACGCAGGGGCCTTCCTCCGGTTGAGGGGGCGGAGCGCAAAGCCTTTATCCTCCAAGCGCAGACCGACTTTATGGACTTTGCCATAATCGGTGATGCAACTGCGAAACTAGAGGGTACGAAGCTCATTTTGGAAATAGAGCTAGCCAAAGAAGAGGGTTAGCTACCTAGATCCTGATGACTCGCCCCGCCACTGCGCGTGCCCCGATCAGGTGATGCTCCATAGAACTCAAGAAGACTCTGTAATACCAGTTGTGGCGCTGACGAGACAACTTGGTGATAGCAATCCTTTGCGACGATCAGCTCTCCTTGGCGTCCCCGCTTTGCGATCAACTCTTCAGCGATTGCCCGGAACTTCTCGTCCCGCTCGCCGACTATGAACCTAAAAGGGACCCCTAAATGAATAATTTCGTCCCATATCGGTACCTGCGTTCCGGCCCCGATAAGTCGCAAAGACGAAGCTAATGCCGAAGGAGTATTTAAGGCTCTTTGACGCAAGTTCGCACCTTGATCGCCCAGTGGTCCAAATAGCGGCTGCGAGATCCATCGGCGCAAAAATGAAGCGAAACCTTCGGGGTCGTCATCCAGCAGCTCAAGATCTTGGGCCAACCTTTCATCGGAGGCAATCCTGGCTAGACGCTGTGATCTGCTCCTAATGCCTGGGTTACCCGATACGACGACGAGCGACTTCACCACTTCAGGATGCCTCGCAGCGAGGGTCATCGCTATCCTTGCTCCCATTGAATACCCCACATAATGTGCCGCTTGAAAGCTGTTAGCCAAAGTGTCGGATAGTTGAGCTAAGTCATATCTAAGTTCGGACGAGTCGAGATGGCCTGGCGCATCCACTGCACAGATACGCATCTTTGTGCGAAGGGCAAGTGGGTCAAGGAGGCCTTGCCACATCCACTTGGCCTGGGTAAAACCGTGGATCAGGACTACTTTTTCTTCCAACGACCCATCCAGGGCGACCTCGAGATAGGCGGGGGCTCCGCCAGATGTAGGGTGTTGTTGGGATCTAGGAAGGGAATTATCCATGGCCTTAGGCGCAAGCCTAGACGGAGCGAACCTCAGCTTCTCAGCTACGATCGTAGACGAGTGGATCAGATGCGGAGTGCGCAATGCAGTAATTAGCCCCGGGTCGCGTTCGACCCCGATGGCGCTTGCGATCTCGGCAAGACCTGAAATAACCACCCACGTTCGCCTAGACGAAAGGTCAGGCGCATTCTTTGCACTTGGCATGGCAAAATTTAATAAAGAACCAGTGATAATACTTGCCACTTCAGGTACCGCTGTAACGGAGCTAATTCCCGCAGCCGCTGAGGCCTACTACTCCCTAATTCCATTGATCATTTGCACTGCGGATCGCCCACCTGAACTCCACGGAATTGGTGCCCCCCAAACATTGAAGCAGATTGGACCCTTCGACCACTTCGTGAAGGAAGTGTTCGAACCCGGTGCCCCTCGCAACGCTGCAAGCTGGTCTTGGAGATCGCTTGCCTCTTTGGTTTACTCTCGGAGTCTTGGACTAAGGCCAGGTCCGGTCCAGGTAAATTTAGCCTTTGCTGAACCGCTTATCGACGGTGAATTAGAGCCCACCGCTCCCAGGGCAGATGGCGGGGCTTGGTTTAGCGCAAAAGTCCACCTTGGAGTGGCCGAAGACGAAGAGATCCGCAAGTTGTTCGATCCAAAAAAGAAGGGAATCTTCGTCGTTGGCGCCGAAAGTGGTGTCGACTCTTCCCTGTACGAATTGGCGGAGGTTCTGGGCTGGCCAGTTCTAGCAGATCCGAGGTCGGGGCTGATATCAAATCACCCCAACTGCATGCGATATCCCGACTCATTTCTGCGCTCTGGCGAGACAACAGCCAAGCTCATTCCAGATACGATCATAAGGCTGGGAGAAAGTTGGTCGTCGAAAGTCCTCTCCAACTTCTTGGCAAGTTGCGCCCGAAAAAATGATGCTTTGATCGTCTCCCTCTCGAATCGAGAGACCTTGGTCGACGAGACAAGAACCAACCGAGCCGGCTATCTATTAGATGTCTTAGGGACGATCAAAAGAGCCGTCGATATCCTGCTCCGTGAGGGTATATCGAAAAATAGGCAAGCCCGTGACAACCAGTGGCTGAAGCACTGGGCGGATGTGGACAATATCACATCGTCGATTGTTGACCAGGTACTCGGATGGGATCCCGATGGTATCGGCCCTTCGAAGGGACCGATGAGCGAACCGGGGCTTTCGCGGGCACTTATGGAATGTCTCTCAGGTGAGGACACCGTATTGGTCGCGTCTTCGATGCCAATACGTGATTTGGAGTGGTTCACTCCCAAAAAAAATGACCTGCCTCGGGTTCTATCTAACCGGGGGGTAAATGGTATAGACGGTCTAGTGTCGACCTTTTTGGGTATAGCAAGCGTCAATCGACACCCAGACTCTCTTTCTGTCGGACTGCTCGGGGACTTGACTCTTCTGCACGACTTTGGATCGCTAATCTGGCAAACAAAATCGCACCCGAAGGGCCTACTAGTCGTATCAGATAACAATGGAGGGGCAATTTTCTCGTTTCTGGCTCAAAAATCCGATCTCGAAGTGTCGAGATTTGAGACCCTTTTCGGCACTCCCCACGAATCGGACATCGAAAAACTTCTTCGCGGTATTGGGATTTCGACTTACCGAGTCGAAGATGCGGACGATCTCGTAGGTGTTATCAAATTGGCGAGAAAGTCGGCCGGACTTTCAGTGGCGATCTTCAAGAGTGACCGCGACTCGAACCTCTCGTTCCATCAGGGACTACAAGATGCCGTCAGCGCCGCCTTAGAAAAGCCTTAGACAGGCAAAAGCCTCCATTGGGACGATATTTCCCCTAAGCTACTGTGGCACCATCTGTCTCTATTTGAAGTGCACCTAGGAGGTTCAGTGTCGGTAGTTTCGGAGCTAAAAGAGCGCGGGCTCATCTACCAATACAGTGCCGATGCCCTTTTGGAGAGATTAAACGGCCAAAGGGTCGTATGTTATATAGGGTTTGACCCCACGGCAGAGTCGCTTCACCTAGGCAATCTCCTCCAGATAGTAATGCTCAGGCGCCTCCAATTGGCCGGCCACCGCCCGATACTGCTCGCCGGCGGGGGCACCGGAATGATTGGCGACCCTTCCGGTAAATCCGACGAAAGGCAACTTCTGAGCGAAGAGGCTCTCGACAACAATCTCGCACGGATAAAGTCTCAGCTTGGCAACTTCCTCGATCTATCTAAGGGCGATAACGGGGCACTGGTT
>JAKBHQ010000303.1 GCA_021836665.1 Thermoplasmata archaeon | reverse complement strand
GCATCCGAGTTACTAAAAGGCCATCTAGACGGGATCGTGGCCCTAGAGGTCAATATCTCATGCCCCAATTTAAAGGCGAAGTCGGAAATCTTTTCGCACTCCCCTCAGGCGACCCGTTCGGTAATAGAGGTTGTGAGATCGATAGGTATCCCGATCTTCGCCAAGCTGTCGCCAAATACCCACCTAATGGCCGAGGTCGCCGAAGCGGCCGTCGAGGCAGGGGCTTGTGGCGTAACGATGATAAATACCGTCCTAGGGATGAGCATCGACCCATTGACCGCCTCGTTGGAACTTGGTGGTGGCGGAGGCGGCCTTTCCGGCCCAGCGATTAGACCGATTGCGCTTCGGGCGGTGTACGAGTTAAAGAGGCGCATGCCTGAGATTGCAATTATCGGAGTGGGTGGAATTTCCTCTGGTCAGGATGCCCTGGCGATGATGTTGGCCGGTGCTTCGGCGGTACAGGTCGGAACTGCCACTTTTTCCGATCCCAAGGCTCCACTGCGAGTTCTCGGCGAGCTGGTCGAATTGTGTGCGAGACTAGGTATATCCAGACCTTCTGATGTGGTTGGATATGCCCCTAGGGGTATGAAGATCACTTCAGGTTTTGAAACTTTAAGCGATGCGAAGGCGGAAAATAGATGAAAGAGAGTGACGCAAAAGGCCACCTGGCGCTTGCGCTCGACTACGACGATCTGGTCATGGCTACCAGGATGGCGAGACACCTAGGAGATTATTTCGAATACGTCAAGGTGGGACTCGAGCTCTACCTCTCTACCGGTCCGGAGTCCGTCGGTGCCCTATGTGAGCTGGGATACAAGGTCTTTTTGGACCTGAAGCTCCATGACATACCTAATACGGTTCGCCGAAGCGCAAGGGTCGTTGGAGGGCTCGGAGCGAGCCTATTGACGATGCACGCATTCGGCGGGACCGATATGTTGAGGGCGGGAGTAGAGGGGCTTATGGAAGGAGCTTCCGAGATTGGCGGATCGATTCCGATGGCTCTTGGTGTTACCGTGCTTAGTTCGGACGGAGGAGCCCCTAAGCACGTCGTCCCGGCGAGAATCGAAGCTTCAGCATTAGGCGGTTGCAAAGGCTATGTCTGCGCCACCGAAGACGTAGCCGAGGGGAAGTTGCTTAGACCCGACATGTTCGCCGTTGTCGCTGGGATCAGACCCAAGGGCGTCGATAGGAACGATCAAGTCAGGGCCGCAACTCCGGAAGAAGCAATTAGGTCTGGTGCTGATCTACTGGTAATAGGTAGGGCGGTAACCCAGGCGGAAGACCCAATTTTGGCCGCTGAATCTATTTTAGAATCGGTAATGGAGGCGGGGTGAACCTCCGGAAAAGTAGTTGAAAATCGAATCTGTTGGTGCAAAATGGGTTCAAAACGGATATTTTTTTGAAAAATTGGCCTACAAAAGCTAATTAACCGTGATTTTAAGCACCCAACTGCAAAATTTTC
Source organism: Thermoplasmata archaeon (assembly GCA_021836665.1). The sequence continues at coordinate 3,908 of JAKBHQ010000303.1, read as the reverse complement.
GGTTATCTTTCCAACTATGCCATTGCCTCCATCTCTAACACCTGAGCAGCGACAAGCCGCTCTTGAAAAGGCCGCACATGCACGACGTGCACGTGCTGAGCTTAAGGAACAGCTCAAGATGGGTTCAATTACCCTTGAGTCACTACTGGAGCGCTCCTCATCCGACGAATTGGTCGGCAAGATGAAGGTCGTTTCGGTACTCGAAAGTCTTCCAGGAATCGGAAAGGTCAAGGCCCGAAAGATTATGTCGGAAGTTGGCATTGCCGATACGAGACGACTGCAGGGTCTTGGAGCCAATCAGAGAGAACGCCTCATTAGGGACACAGCAAAACCCTGATTGTCGTAGTTTGTGGGCCTGGCGGGGTTGGTAAAGGTACCATAACCGCCGGACTTGTCCACGAGTTGGACTCGGTTAAGCTTTCGAGGTCGTGGACGACCCGTCCGCGCAGAGTCGGTGAATCGCATGATGCCTATGTGTTTGTAAGCCGATTGGAGTTTCTGCGCGCAATCGATGAGGGAAAGTTTCTTGAGTGGGCGGAGTATCTAGGAAATCTCTATGGGACCCCCGCCCCCGACCCGGCTGACCAGGATGATCTGATTCTTGAGATAGATCTTCAGGGTGCAAAGAGCATCAAGGAGAATTATCCCAGCTCGTTAGTGATAGCTATCGAGCCCCCATCTCTAAAAGAGCTCGAGTTGCGGATGCGGTCCCGTGGGGACAGTGATGATCACGTGTCTCATAGGCTTGCGATCGCTGAGCAAGAGATTGGCCTCGCTCGCCGCCTCGCCGACGAGGTTGTCGTGAACGATGACTGGCGTAGCGCAGTGGTTGCCATAGCGAAAATAATTACCCAGAAACGTGCCGCTCGACGGTAGTCGAGTGGGATCGGCCCTATTGGCGGTTTGTGCCTTGCGCCAGGAAAATCGCCATTTAGCGGCTATAGTGCCCAGGGCAACTAGGATTGATAGGTCCCGACGTTAATCACCACCGCTGGTCGATGCCGGGCTGAATTCCAAAAGCGGTCTTACGACCCCTATCGAGGAGATTGAATTGGCAGATACATTGGGCCGTTCTATGATGGTCCCGCCTGTGGAGAAGTTGCTAGAGGTCGCTGGTTCGAAGTTCTCCCTTGTCAGTTTGAGCGCTAAGAGGGCGCGGCAGATCAACTCCTATTACTCGCGCCTCGGCGAAGGACTCGGCTCAATCGTGCCACCGCAGATCGATTCGACCTCCACAAAGCCCCTTTCTATCGCCTTCGATGAGATTTCGGCGGGAAAGATCATTCCTCGTAAAGAGGAGGATGAAGTGAGCTTGGACCCCGATGCCTTGGACCTAATCGTCGAGCAGCCTGAAGTCGAAGTAGAGTAGTCATACTCAAATTAGCATCAGGGGTCCTCTGATGGCTGTTTTTAAGTAGTCTTTGGAGGTGACCGTGCAGACATCTGAATTGACTCGGAAGACGGTCGTGCTCTGCATATCGGGTGGGATTGCCGCATATAAGGCCGTCGAGGTAGCGAGACGCCTTTTTGACCTCGGCTACCATGTCGTACCGGTGATGACCGAAGACGCAAAGAGATTCGTCGGCGAGACTACCTTTTCAGCTCTATCCTCCGAGCCGGTGAGGAGTTCGCTATGGGACTCGAAGGATCCGGTCCCCCACACCACGCTATCTCGCCGAGCCGATCTCGTGCTAGTAGCTCCGGCGACGGCGAATATCATTTCAAAGTTTGCAAACGGGGCATCTGACGACCTGGTTTCTGCCGTTTTGATCGCAGCGACATCGAAGGTGCTCATTGCCCCGGCGATGCACAGCGAAATGTGGGATAACGCTGCGGTAAAGAGGAATGTCGAGTTTTTGGCCTCTACTGGCGTGGTCGTCGTCGAGCCAGGAGTTGGAAGGCTAGCCGGCGGAGACTTTGGGGCCGGGAGGATGGCTGAGCCGCATGAGATCGTCGCCAGAGCGGTAGGACTGCTTGAAGGGGTTAGTGACCTCGATCTTTCGGGTCTTGAGGTCGTCGTATCCGCCGGCGGAACTAGGGAAGCTATTGACCCGGTTAGGTTTATCGGCAACCGTTCAAGTGGCAGGCAGGGGTATGCGTTCGCCGAGGTCGCGCAGATGGCCGGTGCGAATGTGACTTTGGTTTCCACTGTTGAGAACCTCCCAGTTCCGAGCGGCGCAAAGATGGTAAAAGTCGAGTCGGCTTCGGATATGTCATCAGCGATGAAGGAGCTAGCGAAGACCGCAGACATCGTGATAATGGCGGCGGCGGTAGCTGACTTCAGGGTTGAGGAGCAAAGGTCCGAAAAGATCAAGAAAGCCGATGGGCCACCTGAAATCCGTCTGGTCCATACCGAAGACATCCTGGCATATCTAGGTCAGAATCGGAGCCACCGCCAGGTAGTCGTCGGCTTCGCAGCTGAGACGGGAGACCCCGAGGAGTACGCCCGAGCCAAGCTTGATCGAAAAGGTGCGGACATAATTGTCGGAAATGATGTCACTGCGCCCGGTGCCGGGTTTGGGACCGAAACCAACTCGGTACTGATCGTAGAGCGAGATCGCGATGTCACCTTCTTAGAGCGAGTTTCTAAGAAAAAGGTGGCGGAAGCGGTCTTGGCTAGGGCCTTGGAGATACTTCGCTCCGGTCCAAGATTTTAGAAATTGCTACTATCCTCATTCCAGTAGTCCGGTGACGTTCGACGCTGCCGTGGTCGATGCCAGGAGGATTTATAAGTGTCCCGTCGTTATACATTCACGTCTGAGTCTGTAACCGAAGGTCATCCAGACAAGATGGCCGATCAGATATCGGACGCAATTCTGGATGCAATTCTCACCGACGACCCCATGGGGAGGGTTGCGTGTGAAACCCTTTTGACAACGGGACTTGTCGTAGTAGCTGGCGAAATCAGTACTACCAGCTATGTAGACATTCCCCACCTCGTCCGGAATACCATTTGCGATATCGGCTACGACCGGGAGAGTTATGGCTTTGACGGCAACACCTGCGGAGTGGTCGTAACAATTGACGAGCAGTCTCCAGATATAGCCCAAGGTGTGGATTCAGCGTTTGAGCAGCGGGTGGAGTCGACCAAGGACGAGCTCTCCTCGTTGGGTGCGGGAGATCAAGGCATGATGTTCGGCTTCGCATGCGACGAGACCCCCGATTTGATGCCCTTGCCGATCTGGCTCGCCCACAGGATGTCCCAACGTCTTGCTGAAGTCAGAAGGGCTGGCGTCCTTCCCTACCTGCGCCCCGACGGCAAGACACAAGTGAGCGTGGAGTACGAAGGATATCGGCCGATTCGGCTGAATACCGTGCTGATTTCAACTCAACATCAGCCGGGGATAGATCTCAAGACCCTACTGCTGCCCGACTTGACTGACTCGGTGATAAATCCGATGATTCCCTATGATCTGGATCGCACGCACGTGAACATCCTTGCCAACCCGACGGGTCGATTCGAGCTAGGCGGCCCCCACGCCGATACTGGACTCACCGGACGAAAGATCATCGTGGACACTTACGGTGGTGCGGCCAGGCACGGCGGTGGGGCATTCTCGGGTAAGGACCCATCCAAAGTAGATAGATCCGCTGCATACGCTGCGCGCTGGGTGGCAAAACACGTGGTAGCTTCGGGAGCCGCAAAGAGGTGTGAGATCCAAGTCGCCTACGCTATCGGAGTCGCCCATCCTGTTTCGCTGATGGTCGAGACATTCGGGACAGAGACGGTCTCTGTCGAGAGTATCGAAAAAGCGATAAAGGACCTGTTTGACCTTAGGCCCGCCGCAATCATTAGGGACCTCGACCTAAGGAGACCTATTTTCCGACGTACCGCCGCCTATGGACACTTCGGAAGGATGGAAAAGGGCTTCACCTGGGAGATCACCTCGAAATTGGATGACTTCAAG
>JAKBHQ010000378.1 GCA_021836665.1 Thermoplasmata archaeon | reverse complement strand
TCGTCGGTTGTCCGTGATTTTGCCTCGGCCGAAGAAGGTAAACAGGCAGTTTTTCGGTGGCGACCACTTTGGTCGGTTTTGAATCCCAGGTTTACTTTTTTTGGAATGGAGCCGAGGCTTAGCGAGTCTTATACTCCGGCGGTGGAAGTAGCAGAATCTTTTGGACTGGACGATGTGCTAATCCACCTAGAGCATGACCATAATTTGACGACACCCGTTGCACCTTCCGTCCTTGATGTTTCTTTTGGAAGATAAATTGGAACCCTTGGCTCGCTAAATACCCAACTAGAGAGGCCGAAGCGCTTTGAGGATTTTGACATCGGGGGTAGCTTTTTTGGACCGGTCGGATTCGATTCAGGGTAGTACATGCCAACTGGAATGGTAATGAGAATTTGCGCTGAGTTTTGGCATGCCAAAATCGATGAAGCGGCATTTTCCTGCGAGATGCCAAAGGATAGATAAACGGCTAGTCGCTTGATCCAACCTTGGTTCTTTGTGAAACAGGATCCAACTAGTTATAAGGGAGAGTAAGCGAGATCGATTCCGAACTGTGCCTTTTCTCGGTGGGTCTAATGGCTGTGCCCATGGCTAGGAACTCAGTTGCATGTTCACCCCAAACGTGGTTTGAGACGATGAGGTTAGTTCCTACTATTCCTAAAGCCGAGGAGCGTTCAGCTTCAGCCTGCATCCTTGAGAGGGCCATTTCTCTGGCTGTATAGATGTCTTGGGTGTATTGAGCCATTTCAACGTTGGTGCCGGTCTGCTTTAATGCCGACATCATGGATTGGTGGGCTACGTGGTAGACACAGGTTCCTAGGCAAAATGCTACCGGCACGTACCCTCTTTGGGCCAGCATAAACATGTCCTGGCCTGAAAGATCTGAAGTGAACGGTTTGCCGTCGGGACGCTTAGATTCCCCTGGATGATCTTTACTCCTTATCGCGGTGCCTGCGGCGATAAACTCTAAAACGTCCTGTCCCCATGCATACATATTCATCTCGATGTGCACTCCACAGATGCCATCCGCGCCAAGCTCGCCCGCTTCGGCTTCCATACGGCTGAGAGCTAGCTCTCGGGCTGAATACATCGCTTGGGTAAGGACCGTGAGTTCCTGCGAACTTCCCCACCGAGCTACTTGAATGCCTACATGATAAATTGAAGTTCCCATGACAAAACCGAGCGGCTGGTAACCAACATCGTCCAAGAGTGCAAATTCTGAGACTGATAGATCCGAAGTGAAGGTATTTCCTCCGGGAGATCCCAAGGTGTGGGCTAGTCGGGTTTTGGCTGGTTGAATTGAGATTTGATCCATTTTATCCTCCAAGGCACACGGGGCTTGTGCAACTCAAAACCTATCACTTCTAGTAGGCCTGCCTGGGCACCGCCGGAATATTTTTTAGCTAAGGAAATGGATAGACCTTTCCCGTAAAGGTGTGCCAGGCTACCAGTGCGTGTAATTTTCTGAAGCCACAGATACCAGATACCAGATACCAGATACCAGATACCAGATACCAGATACCAGATACCAGATACCAGATACCAGATGAGCAAGCGCTAATCCTTTTACCTTTAAGGTTGGGGAAAGCCCGGTCTTGTTCATTGCTGCTTCGACTTTGCTAAATCCAAAAAACCTCAGCTAGAACAGCTATCAAATTCGAAGTCGCTAGTCGAAGATTACCCATGGTGGTCAAACCCGTGACCTTGACAAGGCTCGCGAAGAAAGATGGCTAAGCGAATACCATTGGTTGGCAAGTGAACCACCCAGCCCGCAAGAGCAAAGAGGTTCATCAGGCTATGGATTGGCGAAACCCTGAAGACAGATGCCACCTCGGCTGCGTTCGTCGCAGAAGCCGATGGCGGCTGAATCGGTGATCTGGATCATGTGAGAGTGACCAAACGAGCTATCTTGTGCCACAGCGGTGCGAACTAGATGGCCGCGGCGCTTCAGGCTGATGGCCAATTGGGGATTAGAGGTCGATTCGAGTCGTACGCCGACCTTGCCTTTCTTATCCCAGGTAGAAAATGCTTGAGTTTGTAATGGAGGCGCGGGTTCCAAGATGAATCTTGAAGCACTTACCGCTGCCTTAGGCTCCATATTCAGAATGAGCCGATTCACAAGGAGCTGGAGAAGTATTTGTGGCTGGGCGTCTCCGCCCATCGTTCCGACAAGCAAATCTAATTTGCCTCCGGGCTTTGTGGCAATCACGGGGGTCAGAGTGTGAATGGGCCGCTTGTTTGGTCCAAACTCATTAGGAGAGTCGGGCTCTAGATTGAATCCCATTCCGCGATTGTGGAGAAATATCTGACTATTAGGGGTTAGCAAACGAGATCCAAAGCTGCTTGCATTCGACTGGATCAGGCTAATTCCAAGTCCAGAAGAATCTACGGCGAGAAGTGCAATTGTGTCTCCGGGCTGGATATGCGCATCTGGTAAAATGACCGATCTCTCCCGGTCGAATAGCGAAGCCCTTCTGCTTAGCTCTGAACTGGTGAAATGCGCATAGAATTTCGCCCCATCATATAGCCATTGGTTTCTGTCAAAACCCCCAAGACGGGCCGATTCAATCAAGACGTGCATTAGCTCGTCTTCGAGTAGTTCACTCGTGACCCCAATCTCATCGGCGATCGACGAAGCAGCTAGGAGTACCGCTCCTTGAGAGTTGGGTGGGAGTGAATGGATCGTTCGACCAAAAGCATCAACGGAAATAGGTTCTACCCACCGTGCACAGCTCTGTAAAAAGTCGTTTTTGTCAAAATAACCTGCTGATATTTCTATCAGCTCTTTCCCAAATCCGCCGAGATAGAAATCGTCTCTCGAGCCACTCTGCAGATTTTCGAGCACTCCTGCAATTCCGGGTCGTCTCACCAAAGTACCCGCTTCATAATGTTTGTTAAAGGAACTTCGAAATTCACTGGCAGCTTTAAGGGTGGAAATTTCCTCCGCATCCTCCGCTAAAGTCTCTGAGGCAGCAAAGCCATTCCGAGCGATGTCGATAGCGCTATCGAACAGTCGTGACCACGGAAGTTTGCCGTATCGAGCGTGGAGCTCACTCCATCCGTCTACGCAGCCCGGCACCGTAACCGATTCGATCCTTCCTAACCGGGGCATGGCAGTTTTTCCCTCAGCTCTTAGCCTTGCGGCACTAGCACGTTTCGACGAAGTGCCGGAGGAGTTCAGGCCGACGACCCTCTTATTTATGTCAGCTTGGGATGGGTCATAGACCGTTGCTAAGAGATCTCCGCCAAGCCCACACATGTGCTGTGCAGTTACGGAAAGTACTGCATTTGCCGCAATAGCGGCATCAATAGCGCTACCCCCCGACCTAAGTGTATCGATCCCTGCTTTGGTGGCAAGCGGGTCTGTCGTCGATAAAGTTCCTATCCAATTCCCTCCGGGAGTCGGGGCTGATGTTTGGTCCGTCATGCTCAAAGGCTACCAAAACTGAATTTGCTCGTCCCCGTTTTGATAGATTGCTATTAGGTAACACCTGATTGTAAAGGAGTTTGCGGGAAGTGATGAGTTTGCCCGAAAACGCAGTCATCGGGCAGAAATCTTATGTTTTCAACACATAAGTGGATAAGAAAGTGCGTTTTCCATAGGAAAATGTTTGAAGAATTGTCTACAGTATGTATGGTTCGTCAATAGAAACTTGACGGATAGTTAATTGACCTGGTTCATGTCGACCAGTACCAAATCAAGGAGCTTTTATGGTTCGTAGTATCGGACTTCCAAAAGAGACAAAGGATGGCGAAAGGCGGGTAGCTCTTGAGCCAAGTGCCGTAGCGTCTGCTGTAGCAGCCGGATTTCAGGTGAGAGTACAGGCCTCGGCTGGAGTCGGAGCTGGATTCAGCGATGATGATTACAAGAGGGTTGGGGCGGCGATCGTTTCTAGCGCGGAGGAGGTCTGGGCTTCAGATCTAGTAGTCAAGGTGAAAGAGCCTCAGGATGCGGAGTACAAGTTTTTCCGTGAGGGACTTATTCTGTTTGACTACTTGCACTTGGCCGCCGAACCAAAGCTAGCTACGGCGCTCCAGGAGAGTGGGGTTGAAGCCTTTGCTTTCGAGACGCTAACTTATCCTCAGGGTCTCCCTTTGCTGGCTCCAATGAGCGAAATAGCAGGCAGGGCTGCTGCAATTGTTGGTGCTTACTATCTGGCATCTGGTTCGGGAACCCTGCTAGGTGGCGCCGCAGGGGTACAGCCGGCGAGAGTAGTGGTAGTCGGATTGGGAGTAGCTGGAACAATGGCAGCTCGCGGTGCTCGGGGCATGGACGCCGAAGTAACTGGAATCGATATAGATCTTCACCGTTTATATCAGGCCCACATGGAAGGCACTGTTTCATCGACTCTGGCGTCTTCTGATAGCGCAATTGCAGAGGCTGTTTCAGGCGCCGACCTAGTGGTGGGTGCAGCATTGGTCACTGGCGCCAAGGCACCTCACCTGGTGAAACGGGACCATATTGCCTCCATGAGGCCTGGATCAGTTGTGGTGGATCTGGCGATTGATCAGGGAGGATGTATCGAAACTTCTAGACCTACATCACTTTCTCACCCGACTTTTATGGAATCCGGCGTTATTCACTATTGCGTGACTAATGTGCCTGGACAGTATCCGCGTACTGCGTCCAGGGCCCTGAGTGCAGCAGTAGCTCCTAGATTGCTTGATCTTGCGCGAGATGCAAGTTCCGAGCGTATAGCTGGTGCGTTAAATATCTCTCACGGCAAGATTGTCCATCCGGCCGTTGCAAGGGCTTTGGCTGAGTAAACCATTCACGACTGGTCCTGCCAATCATGGAGTCTCGAGTGGCAGGACCAGTAGGTTTGCAGCTGAGGTGTCGTGATGACCAATTGGTTAAATCAATTTTTCAAAAGGGAGACGAGTAGTCTCGTTAAAAAAATGTGGAAATGTAGCTTCCATATGGCAAAGCGAGTCTTTTGACAAAAGTGTGCCCAGCGCTCAAGCTATCCCTGCTTGTCATTTTCTTTGATAGCTGTTTGTGGGGCCGACGAGGAATGGTCATAGTGGTTATTTCTAGGTAGTTCGGAAGGCGCTGGAAAGCTTTCATTAATCTCCCGCCAGAAAAGAGGGACAAAGGTTTGCTCGGCGAGTGCTGGTCGTTACCAGCTCGCACTTGTTTCGCACTCTAGCTCCTTCTGAAGAAATTGATAACCCGTGAGCGCAGGCTTGTTTGTCGAGCATCTGGTAGTCCTCCTTTTTGCATTGAACTTCATTGCTATAGGCGCCAATTCAGGGCCGGCGTTCAAAGGAGTAGCTGGACTTGCACAAGTTTATGCAGGGAAGGTGATTGGTAATCGGCCAACCTTTCAGTGTGGAAACCTGTGCTGTCGGAGAGGTCGATGTGGGACGTTTAAAGT
>JAKBHQ010000459.1 GCA_021836665.1 Thermoplasmata archaeon | reverse complement strand
AGGACCGGGGAGTTGCCAAAGATAGGTGGAGTCAGCTAGCCAGCAAGACGAATTCAGCAAGTTTCTCTTCTGGCACCCCTTTGCGGTGGGTCTTTGTGGGTCGACCTATCAGGTTTCACTGGTTCTTTCTGGTTCTACTTACTGGGAGGAGAGGCTAACTACCACCGAGAAGTGATGCTCTAGCTGGGAGAATTGACATATTACGGCGTTGGAGTCGTATCACTATGCTATCCGGTGAGCTTCTGGGGATTTTTGGGTCGAATTTCAACTTGCGGGATACTCGTATGTGCAGAGGTAACATAGCATCCCTGCTCGCCTGGGTAAGCTCAAACGTCTTACGTCCGCACGGTCAAGTAGCTTTTTAGCTGCCGATCTCGCTAAGAAATTTTCACCAATATGTGAGCGGAAAACGACGGATGCTTTGTAATTCTGCCAGGACCCATGCTTGTAAAGACCCATGCTTGTAAAGACCCATGCTTGTAAAGACCCATGCTTGTAAAGACCCATGCTTGTAAAGACCCATGCTTGTAAAGACCCATGCTTGTAAAGTCCCATGCTTGTAAAAAGGAAGTTTATGGAAAGCTTGCTTGAACAGAGCAGGCGAGGGAGCAGCCAAATTTAAAGTTGATCAGCTTTCATGTGCCCCTCAAATGACCGCTGACAAGTTTAATATCCAGCATCGAACTGCGGTGACCGAGACCACGCGAACTACATATCAGATACTTGTGTCAAGTTTGCTTGATTGTGTCGGACTCTTCTGCGGCAGAATCATCTCTCGCCGTAGCCCTTGATTGGAGTCATCAAAGCTTTAGAAGTGTGACTATCGGATAAGTTGGGTGTGGATTATTCGTTGGAGGATTTGTGGACGAGAAGACTCAAGGATCACCTGATTACATGCGACCGGCGAACCAATCTACCGATTCGAACCAGAGCGTTTTCGAGGAACCTTACCCTTCGCAGACTCCTGGATCTGCATACCAACCTTTTTTACATCACGGGCTTTTGACGATACTTTCGAATCTTGATCGCAATGAGCCGTTCAGGAGTCTCAGCATTCTCGATCAAATGTGGCTGGAATGGCCTGAAGAGCAGGAGGAAATCGCGAGGACCGCCCTCAGCTTCAGCCCGGCGATGAATGTTGATATCGCTAAGATTTGGTCAGGGCGGGCAAGATGGCTGGGATCCGACGAACTGTGCCCCTTAGAGCAAATTGCACAAGACTCCTTCCGGCCATTTCCAACAAGATTTCGTGCCGCATTCGCGCTTTTCGAGCTTTTCTCTGCCAGGGAGCGAATTATCGAATTGCTGGGAGATCTGTCCTCATGGGGCGACGACATGCTTCAAATGGTACTAGGTGAGCTAGCAACGGTAGAACCGCCTGCTGCATTGATGCTTGCGCGGGTGATTGATCAGGCTAGGTCGGCGGAACGTATTTCTAGTTCTGAGCTTCGGGGGAAAAGGCAAGTTGTTTGGGCTGCGCCGGTGCTAAATTCGTCGGGCATGGGAGACGAGGCGCGCGGATTCCTCGGCGCATTACGGCCTGGCAAAATCAAGATCGAGCCTATCGGGAAGGTCGAGAGCAGGATAGAGGAGAACTATTTTAGTGATCCGGACAAACCGCTCGGTGCTGGCTTGGCCCTTCAAGGAGGAGAAGTCAATATTTCCGTACTGCATGCCCCGGTGGATTCGTCGATCGATATTGTGCGTCGTCCGAAAAGTTTCGCCGACTACCAGGTGATGCGGACTATGTTTGAGGCGGATGGTTTGCCAAAGACCGCAGTTAATAACCTTAATCAATTTGATGAAGTATGGGTACCGGGAAAGTTCAACTTAGCGACCTTTCTTAGCGCAGGAGTGAAGACCCCTATTTACGTGATTGGGGGAGGTATCGATTCTCAGAGATACCTGCGTTCGACTCCAATTTTTAGTAAGCAGGTGACGCGCTTTCTTTCGGTATTCGACTGGCAGGAGCGCAAAGGTTGGCGCACCTTGGTTGAAGCTTGGTCTCGGGCATTCTCGGCTGGTGATCCCGTAGAACTCTATCTGAAAGTTTCAAGGTTTCATGAGCGGCCTACTTCAAATTACTATTCAGCCCTTCATAGCGAACTTGAGGACCTTATCTACAAATTCGCCGAACAAGTCGGAAGCTCGAAGGCTAGCTTAGCCCCCATAGTTGTGAATACTGAATTATTGAGTGAATCGGCATATGAAGAACTATTTCAACTAGCCGACGTCTATGTATGTCCAAGTTATGGTGAGGGATGGGGCCGGCCATATATGCAGGCTATGTCGGCCGGTCTTCCTACTATTGGGACCGATTGGGGTGGCCAGACCGAGTTCATGAATAGTAAAAATTCTTATCTCATCAGAGTAGAAGCGCTGGTGCAATCAGATGGACTGGAATTTGGTGGAAAATTCTCGGGACACAAATGGGCAAAACCGAGCGTAGAGCACCTCTCAGAGCTAATGCGTCAGGTAGTGGTTGACAAAGAGTCTGCTCGCAAAATCGGCCTAACGGCGATGCAGGATATGGCTAAGACCTGGTCATGGGAGAGGGTGGCTGGTGCTGCCGAATTGAGATTGCAGGCAATCGAAAAAGTTTTGGATGCTGAAGCTTCAAATAGGGCTGAAGTCAAAGGAGAGGCAGCCGGACGAATCAAGGTTAACTGGAAGGGAAATATTTTTGGAACTGGAAGCCTTGCCAAGGTCAATTTGGCACTGCTAAAAGAGTATCTAAGAGGCGTGCAGAGTTCTCCAATCTCAATAGAGATTGATCACTCTGGTCCGATTGTGACCAATCCACGGCGTGTTTTTTCCGGTTGCGGTACGGGGATTCCAGAGCTGACTTCTGGTTTGGATGTATTCGACATTGAAATTCGACATCAATGGCCGCCTGATTTCTCTGCCGCAGGTGGTCGTCGTTTGTTAGTAATCTTTCCTTGGGAATTTCAGGAAATTCCTCAGCAGTGGGTCACCAGGATTTCAAGGTTCGTCGATCAGGTCTGGACGCCATCGGAGTGGACGAAGTCGGTGCTGGTAAATGGCGGCTTGGAGCCAGAGATCGTTAAAGTTATACCGAATGGAATTGACCCCCAGATATACCTGCCAGAAGGTGGAAGAAGAGTTTTAGTCAATTCTAAGAGTTTCAGATTTTTATATGTTGGAGGGATGATCTATAGAAAAGGGTTTGACCTTTTGATCCAGTCATTTTGCGAGGTTTTTAGCTCCGATGACGACGTAGCTTTAGTTATTAAAGCTGCTGAACTAAGTGGTGCGTACCGAAACAGTTCGAGGATGGACTTACTTCAGGCGGCTATGAGTATTCCGGGCGGACCAGCGATCGAACTGGTGACTGAGGATCTTTCTGAACCTGAGATGGCCGAGCTTTATCGATCCTGCGATACTTTGGTACTTCCCTACCGTGGTGAGGGTTTTGGGATGCCAATCTTGGAAGCTATGGCTTGTGGACTGCCAGTTTTGGTACCAGATTATGGCCCTGCACCGGAATTCTCCATAGCTGACTCCCGGGTCGATTTTACTTTCTCAAATAGAGTAAAGGTTTTTCAGGATAATCTCACCAGCGACCGTGAGGCACTACATCTCTTCGAGCCAAATCGTGAGGATTTTAAGGCTGCGCTAATAAGGGCAATCTCCGAGGCTAAGAGCCTCAGGTCTAATGCAATTCGAAATTCGGAAATTATTCGAGAAAGATACTCCTGGAGTAAAGTGTATGAAGCAGTAGAACAGGAGTTGATCGGACTTTCGGAACACCCGAGCGATTCACAAAAGTCGGATAAATCGGAAAGAAGTACTCGACCTGACGTCATCTCCGTAGAGTCGGTAAGCGATTGGCCATTGAGAATTGAGGCAGGGCTTTTGCGGTCTCGGAACCTAGGTCCCGAGAAGATAATTGTCGAAATAGTCGATGGAGGATATGTCACTCAGGCCGCGGTTGAAAATATCGTCAGAACTCTAGCCGCGCAGCACAAACTCGGAGATTCCGAAGGGATTTTCGAGTTAGTGCACTCTTAAACTTGCTAAAAAGTTAGGCGGCCACTCTGAGAGAGGTGGACTCTTCAGAGTGGCACTAAGCCTTGAGCGAGCTTGCTAAGCCATCTGCACCAGAGACTGGAGCACGGTGGACGAAGTCGATACAACCTTGGTGTTGGCTTGGTAGGCGTTTTGTGCAATGATCAGCTCGGTCAGCTGATCACCGAGGTTGACATTCGACCCTTCTACTGATCCACCCACAAGTGCCCCACGGCCTCCTGATCCAGCCGTACCGACCTGAGGAAGTCCAGAGTTAGCGGAAGTTGAATAGAGCAGGTTTCCGACCTTGGTGAGTCCCTGCTCGTTGGCGAATGACGCCAGGGCGATTTGGCCAATTGTCTGAGTTTGACCGTTGGAGTAATTGCCCTGAATGGTTCCGTCGGAGTTGATGGTGAACTTCTGCAAAGAACCCGAAGCATATCCGTTTTGGTTAGTAACAGCTACGCTCGAGTTTCCGGCGAGCTGCGTTAGTGCGGAGAAGTCGACAGTCGGTGGAGAGGTTGTTGAAAAGCCTACGAAAGGTGGAGGAAAGTTTGTAGCAGAAGGAGAAAACTTTGAGGTAAGTTGCGTTGTCGAACCGTTAACGGTACTTACCTGCCCAGTATTTGAAAAACCCACTTTGACATTATTCAAAAGGGTTATCAGAGTGCCGGAGGTATTGCTCGGGGTAGTCGCCGTTACGTCGTAGGTATTAGCTGTCGTGGCGTCTGGCGTGTAGGTGAAGGTTACTGGAATCGAATTTCCGAGTGAATCATAAACTGAGACGGTGGCAGTGTAGGACTGGGTGGTGGAACCAGTGATCGCTGGCGGTAGGTTTCCCCCCATAGTTATTGTGGAAGTAGGGTTAGCTCCGGACTGCTGACCCTGTGGAATGGTAATAGCGGATAGGGCACCGTTTGTGGCGATCGTTCCACCGGGTGTAGCGGGTACCCAGCCTTGGATTATTGCACCGGTCGGAGTGACTAGGTTGCCATTTGCGTCGAGTTGGAGGTTACCGGCTCTCGTATAGTAGCTCTGGCCACCCTGGTTTGCTATTAGAAATCCTTGGCCCTGGATTGCGACATCGGTAGAAACACCGGTTTCCTGGAGGGTGCCCTGAGAAAAGTTAGTGGGAGAGGCCGAGACCCTTACTCCAGACCCGACCACCACCGGGTTGGTACCTCCGCCCACCCCAGCTTGGGGAGCCCCGGCCGAGGTCTGCTGCTGGTAAAGGAGGTCTGAAAACTGTAAGTCCGTGGACTGGTATCCGACGGTGTTGACATTGGCTATGTTGTTGCCGATGTTATCTAATAGAGCTTGGTTGGCATCGATGCCGGTTATCGCGGATCCTAACGAGTCTCCCATTTGAACTG